>JBAWXD010000102.1:0-12764 GCA_037144275.1 Paludibacter sp.
AAGAGGAAGATGCAATTGCATTTGTCGAAAAGGCAAAAAATAAACTCATTAAGACACATAAAGTCTTTCCATACTGAAAAAAGTTAATTGTTTTCATGATTGTTTGTTTTAAATTTAGTATTAATTATTTGATTGATAAATATATTTTTTAACAGAGCCTAAATGAATTATTCAGAGGAGCGAGTAATTTACTTTTTCACAATTCTAAACTGTTGTTTTGCTCCATTACTTGACGTTACATCTAAAATATAAACACCAGGGCTTAGTTTTGCACCAACACTACGACTATAAGCTCTTTCAACTGCCGGAGATTGTTCAACCATTTTACCGAGCACATCGTAAATGCATATCTTAGCCATCTCATCGTCAAGTCTTACAATAAAATCAGTTGCTGAAGGATTTGGATAGATATTCACTATCATAGTATTGTTTTGACTCAATGCTGTTGTAGCACTTATATCTATTCGATGAATGGTACTCAATCTGCTGTTTGCTTCTAAACGCAACGTTTGTACACCGGCATTTAAAGATACATTAACGGGAACATCATAATAAGTTGCGGTTGCAGCACTGTTGGCCAGATCAATTGTTCCTATCACCCCAAAATTTGATTTAATAGTTAATATATTAGAACTGGTCGACTTAGGTACTCTGAAAATAATACGATATGTTCCTGTTTGAGGCACACTAATAGGATACTCTAACCATCCATACGTCAACTTAATATTTTTTCCCCCATCAATATCTGTAGAACTCACGGCGGCGATATTTGCAGCATTTGAATAATCAGTAATATTCACATTACCGGGTACAATATAAGCATCCTTTACAATAAAATTTAACATATTGGAGATTGAACTTGCACCATCATTATCATAAACTTTAGCAAAGATTTTGTGATTTCCTACCGAAAAATTTTTGATTGTGTATGCAGCATTGTTCAGTGTAGTACTTACTACCTGAGTACTGTCATAAATTTCTACTTTGGAAACACTTCCATCTGGGTCGATGGCACTTACAACAACAACTGAATCGGCAGTGCTGTAATAGTTCTGAACACGGTTAAACTTCAATGTCGCTGATGGAACAACATTGTATTTATAAATATTTTGAGCTTGAATCGGAGCTTGTACCGTGGTTGAATTTTGTATTTTCAAATCCAGTAATTTGGTGTTGGCAGCTTTCGTAATATATTCTAATCGTACTGAATGTTTACCAGGCATTAATTTTATTGCCCCTGTTTGAACACCAGCAATTTGAGTAGATTTTACAACTAGCAGATTTCCAATATAAAATTTAGCAGTTAAATCGGTGTTTAAACTAAATGTATAAATGTCTTTGGTTGGAACATCAATAAAACCTGTTTGTACTAATGCATAGTTTGTTGAACTTGTGTTTGCTAAAGCAAATGTTGTTGGATATTCAGTTGCTGTAATATTTAGATTGGCAAAATTTGGAATCGTATCGAATACAGCATCGTATCTATCGCTTTTTAAACCATGATTAATGCCTGTGGGTAACTCTGAATAGCGATAGCCATCGCTCGTTAATAAAGTTTGATACACATAATTGAATCGTCCGCCGGGTGCAGCATCGCCATTTACATAGAAGTCCATGATATTGCCATCTTCTTGCATATTGTCCGACCATTTGAATTCAAAATTCAATGCTGATCCTATTCCAAACACAGAACGCTTGATTTTCAATACCAACATATTTCCATTTACGCTATAATCAGCTTTCCCAGTAGGAGACCAAGACCACGAGTTAGTACTTTTTTCGACCGTGGCTGAATCTGTAGGAGAAGTTCGGTTTACAACAAAATCATAGCCTTCCCAACCTGTAGACTTATCTCTATCAATATCAATAAACAACCGCATCCATTTTGCATCGGTCTTTGGAGAAAGATTTGCATCGGTTTGAACCATAAAATACAAATAATTATCGTCTCGAGCTACTTTTGCTCCAACTATATCATTTCTCCCTGTGGTATTGGTGTAAATGAGGTTACTCCCTTGTCCGGGAGAGCTGCGGTGCAAAGTATTTCCACGATAAGCCATGTAAGAAGGTTTAACATCATTCCAGTCAGCTGAATTAGAAATATTTATGGTTTTTGAAGCAGATGTAGTATCAACCGGACTCATTCCTTTGAATTTACGCACATTGGCAACTAACTGATTATAATACACATCACCTTTATTACCCCAGGATTTAACCGGTTCAATATCACGGCTTTTTTCATTGCTAAACTCATCTACAAATGTCATAGCCATTCCCGGATTTGACCATTGTGCAGTTGTCCAACGTCCTGCGGTCCATTCATTCCAGCCGGTAACAAAAATCAAGTCCGGGTTCAGAGCACTTGCCCCATTCCATTGTTCCTGAAAGTTAAGTCCTTTGAAATAGGCATCGGGACTTAAATCTTGTCCATTTGCTTTTGTATAACTTCTTCCATAAGTTTCCGGTCTGTTAAAAGCAGAAGCATGTCCGCCACTAGCATCCGAACAATTTAGTGCCACGCCAACTGCTGCCTGCTCAAATCCTCCAGACTTCGGCACATACCCATGTTGTGGTGCTACTTCAAGCCAACCCCATTGGTCGTTTCGGCTTGGTCCGTTTACATAATCAGCTTGTCCGGGTCGAAAAGTGAAGAAATTCTTCATTTCATCAACTCGTTGTTGAGTAATTACTGATCCTGAAATCTGAATGGGAGTGTGCTGTGTCCCAGTTGTTAATGCTGTAAAGTTAGTAGTTGTGGAACCGTACGAAATCTCAGACTCGTAACTCCCTGTAACCTGAACGCCATTAAAATAACTTACCGAAGTATTTACTCCATCAGTCCATTTCCATACTCCTGCCATTTCTGTACCATTATTCATAACCCAGATATAATCTCCGGCAGGTTGTTGTGGAAATGTCAATGCAAGTTTTGAATTATCATTAAAATTAATAAATGTTTTTGTTGCAATTGGAGTGCCTGCAACACTTGTTGCATAATCAGAATTCCATTTATAAAGTGTCATAGTCAGATTGCCAATATTATTGGTCCAACTCGGACATGTAGCGTTTACTGCACTGAAAGCTGCTGTAGCCGTAAATTTTAATGCAGCTGCACTTGCCGTTTGGGCAGCTAATTCGGGATAAGCCATAATCAAGGGTTTATTATTCCACATAAACCATAAATCCTTATACAACTGAGGCTGATACAAATCGGTATATAATTCATTAATGGATGTCGTAGCATCATTTGATGCACCAAATGGAAGTAAAAATGCGATTTGTGGTGTTTTTACACCATCCTTTCTAGCCTGATTCCAAACTTTCAACAGCACCGTGTAGGAAGATTTCCAGGTTAAACTGCCATTGGTGCAATCAAAAAACACAACATCAATGCCTGCATCAGCAAGCATTTCAGCATGTTTTCGCAATATCCATTCATCGGTAGTCCGATAATAGCCAAACAAGGGTTCGTTCCACCAGCACATACTACCGGGATCTATCCCTTTCCATGCAGGATTATTCCAATTGTTAATAGCTTCGGGATATTGTGTCAGTATTTTAGTAATATCCATGAGTGAATCGGCAGCATTATCATCAGTATGCCAGGTCCAGTAAAACATACCTACAAATTTGTTTTTTTGAAAACCGGCTGCTTTATAATCGGGTAAGTTCCGACCTAATCCATCGGTTGCCGACCATTGGTTACTAAATGTTGCAGTTGTTTGAGAGAAAGCAAAGTTTGGTATCAAAACGATGCTCATTACTTGAATTAATTTAAGAAGTTTTTTCATGTTTATTAGTTTTTATTTATCGATTCTATAAATCTATAAACTGCATTTATTAATTTGACTAAATGTATTGTTCGCAAACCACCGGCATATATGCCATTGATTGATACTTTAGCTATAGCCTTAACAGCTCCTGATGATCACTTTTTGTCGGTTAGAAATTTTCTTAAACTTGAACCGATTACTGTAAAAGGCTATTCCTGAAAGTACTTAATAATATTAAAATATCGCGTTTTATTTTATTATGGTTATTTCTTTGGGTGCAATTATTTTCGATTTAATTTTACCATCCTTTTGCTGCTCATGTCGTACTGAAATCACTCCGTAAGGTGTAGGATAAGTACCTTCCACCCATTTTAAATCACCCAAATGAGGTTCTATTTTCACCTTCCGGCAACCTGCCTCAAGTACAGTAATACCCAATACATGCTGCGATAACCAGGCAGTTGGTCCTGAAGCCCAACCGTGGCAGAAGCTATTTCTCAATCCTTTATAACAATAATTACCGTATTGTGAATGTACATCTACTTTTCCTGTAGGGGTTATTTCATCTATACGACCCGCATTTTCCAGCCATTTCAAATCAAAGTCTTCCCAGAAAGTTGTGGCACCCAACTCAATCATTCCACCCCAATATTTCCTGATTAAATCTATGGCTCCATCATAATCACCTGCCATGGCGCGTGCCTGAAGTACGTAGTACCCGTAAAAAGTAGAAATTCCATCTGTCGGATTCACCGACAAATAATCCTGATTTATTTTTTTTGCATCTTCTAACCCTGACAAGGCTAATAATGCTGCCCCTGATTTGTTGTTATTAGGGTCTGGAATATGCTTCTTAAGTAATTGGACAGTTTGACTAAATTGAATTTCTTTTTCTTTATTATTTAATGCTCTTGCAATTTTTCTTCCTGCATCAAAAGTCATTATCATCATCGATTGTAATCCGGAATGAATAGCTTCATTATTCGGACTTGTAGGCCAATCCAAAAAACGCATGCCATCTAAGTTTTCTTTTCCATCTGCACCGATTTTTTTCGCGAGTAAGTCAAGTGTAGCGTAAATGTAATTTTGATTTTTCCCTAAATAGTTGATGTCGCCATTATTCATATACCATTGATATTGAATCAATATCCACCACATGGAATAAGAACTGATTCCATTCATATAGTCAGGTAGTTTGGTAATATCGCGTATTAAATCTAAACTTTTTGGTACAACTTCATTGTAACCAAAAACTGAAAGCATAGTCATAATTTCAGGATGCATATCGCCCACCCACACCAATCGGTCGCGTTTAATACCATCCCACAAGAAGTTCTGCATATTCAGATAAACTGTATAAGCTCCTGTTTGCCATATTTTATTCAATCGTTCGTCATTCGACTTAAACGAACCTAACCAAGGGATATCACGCTGAACGGCTATGGCTCTTACTTCTTTGAGTTTAAGCTCTCTGTTATTTTCAAGTAGTTCAACTTTTGCAAAACGAAAACCGCTGTTACCTATTTCAATAGAACCAAGCCAGGGTAATGATACTTCATATTCTCTTATTGCATGGTCATTAGTCGCTGAAGAATGATCTACACTACTCATAGCTTCACTGACTGACTCACCTAAGGTAATGCGTACTTTTACAGGCGCTTGAACAGCGTGCATTCCCGTTACCACTTGAATGCCTCCATGTATTTCTTTTCCAAAATCGAGAAGTATTGCACTATTTATTTTATCCCCTCCTTTTACTACACATAAATTGTCACCTACCAAATCGGCTTGCCCATTACCTTGCTCCAAAAGCTTTTGATCATTGACAATGTATTTTCCAATAGTATCCGATTGCCAGATAATTTTTGTAGGAGACAAATAATTTCTCACAAAAACATCTGGTTTTTGGTTGTTAGCTTGTTGTGCTATACAGATACCTGAGAATATTGAAAATAGGAAAACGAAATAAGTGATTCTGTGCATTATATTATCTTTGAATCAGTAATTTTTGAGTTGAAATACGATTTCCTTCTTTGATTGAAATCAAATAACTGCCATTGGCAATATCCGACACATTCACTTTGCTAACATTCTTGATATTTTTCAAAGTTCTTCCATCAAGACTAAGAATAGTTACTTCTGCATTCTGAACTCCTTTAAGAATAATTTCATCTTTTGCAGGATTTGGATAAATCATTGTGGAGTTTTCTAATAATACAGGTATAGCTGTCAGATTCATTTTGGTTGTGTTACCTGCCTTAATATATGCCTCAATTTGTGGTTTTTTTGATAACCAAAGGGCTTTTTGTGTCGGAAACCAATTTAAATCACCTAATGGTAAATTTTCGATGGATCCTGTGAGAGTTTGTGGATTTGTATATTTACCATTGAATACAGGCCATACGCTGTTGTTAGAAATATCCCCACTTGGAATCCACCAATATTGAGTCCATTGACTTGCAGCAGGGAAATCAGTAGCTGCTCTGCCGAAACCGTGAATAAAACTTGCCGGACGTGTCCAAGCAATCATTGAAGTACCATGATCATATATTTTTGAATCTACCCATTGTGGATCAACATCTCTTAGAGTATTACCGTATTTGAAATTTGGGAAACCAGTAGAATTAAACATTTGAGCCTCACGACAATTAACCGAATCTTTGGACCATGTTAAATCATAAAGATAACCTAATGGTTTAGCATTGGCTTTTGCCCAGGTATTCATTTCTGCTAATAAATCATAAAAACCTTGCTGACGACCAAATGAATTGAATTCGACAAAATTAGTGCGTATACTCGGTAAAACTTCACCCGGTAAAGTATCACCATAAATCAAATTTGGTTTTGGTCTCGCTGGATCACCTCCGGGCATAGGTTGCCATGTATTCATATAAGGTTGAGTTTGAGCATCCCAAAATAAATTATTAGTCCAATACTCTTCATTTTTGAAAACAGCCCAATCGAATTGTGACTTAGTCATACAAAATGTATTGTGATTCCACTTAACAAAATTATGTCTTGAACTTGTAAAGTCTCCAGAGAACATATTCATACCCATACAAACGAAAGTATTATTTTCTACTAATAAAGTATCAAGACCTGCCATACCAGCTCCACCATAAGCGAAGAAGTTACCATCGTTTGGACTAGTTTGGTGACCATGATCTATTGCTTGATTATTTGTGAAGTAAGTTTTTGTATTACCAGCTTGATCAACAAGGAAAAAACTTACAGCAGCAGGATGAATAACACAATTATCTACAATAATTCTATTGTTAAGTAATTGATTTGCAATACACACATTACCAACTGTAGAATTCATATCAGCATTTACGATATATACGTTTTTGATAGTTAAATTACCTTTCGCATTAAACATTGAACCAAATGTAGCGTTATTAACATCAAAGTTAGTTTGAAGTGTTGCAGGCATTCCATTATTTGCAGGAACTTCTCCAATAATTTTTAAATCAAAACCAGCATTTTCAATTGGTTTGGATAATTGGTACCACTCACCGGCTTTTAACTGGTAGATTCTCGTGCCTTGATATTGATCAATAGCTGTGTTTAACGTTCCGGTACCCGGATTAACGATTAAAACTTGTTGTGCATAAGTAAAACTACACACAATACTCAAAATTGCGGTCACTAAGGACAATGTAACTTTTTTCATTTTTTTATTATTTAATTGTTAATACTCCCCATTGTTAATAACAGTGGGTATGCTTTTGTATATTGAATCTATTTATATATCTAAAACCGCCATCTAAAACCAGTATCTACTGACCAACCATATCTTTGAATTGAGGTAAATCTGGTATCAACAGCATAATGCTCTGTTTCAATAGAATTTGTTAAGTTTGCCAAATTAACCATAAATTCAAAACCAGTTATCCTTGCAATGGAAAATTTCTTTGTTAACTGTAAATCCAGTCGCTCATAAGGATCTTTAATAATATTTAATTCAGGATTATTATTTATACCCTTTATGATACCACCAGTGTGTTGATAAGATAACCAAATATTATAACCATCTTTACAAAACCCTACAGAGATGTTTGCAATTTGATCTGGAGCACCTACAGCTTTTCCTGAAATAACAGAATCAACTCTAATTGTTTGAGGTCTAGTTTGACCTGGAAGTATAACTGACCTCATACTATAAGTCGGATAATATGCCTGTGAACGTTGTACCGTGTAGTTAGCAGTAATAGTAATATACTTAAGGAAGTTTTTCATATAGGTAAAATTAGTTTGCCATTCAAATTCTATACCTCCTACATTAGATTTATATTTATTATTTTCCCAAATATCCATATTAATTAAATCTGTATTTTTAAAGTTTGGATCTGGTATAGGATCTCCTTTTACCCTTTTATATTGTCTTTCCCAAAATTTATTCTCTGCTACTTTATAAAAACCTGTCATAGATATTAATCCAAACTTATCATCATGATATACGAATTGTAAATCATAGTTTGTCCACAATTCAGATAGTAATTTAGGGTTACCGGCTACATAGCTGAAAGGAGCCCATCCTGTATTTAGATAATAATTAGGCATCATACTTCCTAAATCAGGACGACTCAATGTTTGAGTATAAGATATGTGAGTATAAAATTTATCACTTGGTTTTATGCGCAGATGTATCATAGGCAATATAAAATTATCTGTTCGTGTAGCTAAAGTATCTCTGCCAGGAATAGGTTTTTGAATTTCCGGTGGTAACATTGGCGGTGTAGCATAATAACCTTTCATGTGGGTAATAGTATTTTCATATCTAACTCCAGGTATAAAAGTTACGAATTTCCCGAAATTAATTTCGGGCATAATATACACCGCATTAAATTGATTTTCAGCATTTAAGCCTAACATAGTCATTGTCTGTACGGACTGAGTAAAACTAACACTTCTTCTGTCAAAAATACCAGCATCTGCAACTTGTTTATCAGTCATTTTACTGAATTGATCAGTAACATTATACCATGTATCAAATATCTGATTTAATTTATTCATATCATAAGTATATCCAAAATCATACTTACCCAAAAAGTCATTTACTCGCTGATTTTCCATACCTATAGCAGATATATATCCTCCGTTCCAAGTCAAATCAGGCATCAATGGTGTCATTATCCGTTGGAAAGGAACATTGGATGGTGAGGCACTACAACCACCTTGTTGCACATATCTGTAATCATTGGTATTTCTCATTTTACCGCCAAACTTAATACTACCCTTTATTTTATCACCAATTTTGAAAGGAACAGTAAAATTAATAAATGACTCAAGTTTATGTTGTGTTGCGTGATCGTTAGTCAATCCAAAGCTACCCAGTAAATTATTCTTTATACTATCTGAAGTATTAAAAAGTGGAATTAAATCTAAAGGATCTTTTAAATTTTCTGTATTAGGTATTGTTATCTTATCTTTGTTAGCAAAAAACCAACCCCAACTCTTTTGCTTATCATCAGTCCTATTGTAGTTATTATAAGAAATACCGTAATCAACAACCATAAAACCAAAGTCTGTTTTTCCAGTAAGACCTGTTGCCATAGTAACTTCGTTTCTATTAGGAGCTGTACCAAAATTATAAGCAACAGAACCTACTCCGAGCAATCCAAAACTTTTTGACTGATCTTCAATTTTAGTTCCACTTTGAGTAATAGAATTAATTAGAAACAAACTGGTATTGTCAAATGGCTTGAAGTCTAAATTTAACATTGCGGATTTCTTAAAAAAGTACTGATTATGCAAAGTCAAATTGATTCCAGTACTGTACAATCCAGTACTCAAGTCAGAACCTACTGGATAATATCCAGCAGACATATTTTGTGTACTTCGATTTGTATTGTCAATAACTGCATTAAACATCACTCCTAATTTATTATCAAAAAAGCGATTACTTAGTTCAGCCATAAACTTATAGTTTCCAAAGTATTTATTCATATTATTATAGCCACCTTGTGCCATAAAATTTCCATGAAAGCCTTTAGGAGCTTCTCTAAACAACAAATTAATTGTTCCAGCAGTAGAATTGGCGTCCATATCGGCAGTAAGACTTTTGGTAAGCTCAGCGCCTTGTAAAGCAAACTGTGATATATTTAAACTTCCAATCTGCATACCGTTTAATGTTACGTTCATATAACGAGGATCCATACCACGTATTTGTAATTGACTTCCTTCTCCGCCATCTCTTATAACAGATACTCCTGGTAGGCGGCCTAATGCTTCAACGGTATTCGCATCCGGGTTTTCTTGTAAGCGGTCGGCAGCAACTACATTCTTAATGGTATTTGAGTTAATTTGTTGGCGAATAGCATTTTTTTGGCCTATGGCTTGAGCAGTTGCAACGATTTCAGTCAAAACTTTAGATGTTTGCTGTAAAGAGATTTTCAAATCCGAATCAGATTTTAATGATTCTTCTTTCGCTTCGTAGCCAATATAACTAATTCTTATTTTTGAATTTAATGGGGCATCCAGAGTAAAGCGTCCGTTTATATCAGTTGCGATGCCAATAGTTGTTCCGGGTATGATAACACTTGCACCAATCACAGGCTGTCCTTTTTCGTCAAGAACTACACCCGTTATTTTTTTTGTTTTATTTGTTACTTGTTGTTCGGTTTTTTTTTTGTTTTTTGTTGAAATCGTGATATTTTTATTCTTAACAACATAAACAATATCTTTCCCCTGAAATGCACTTTCAAGAATTTCATTGATTGTTGCATTTTTCAGTTCAACTGAAATTATGGTTTTCCCAATGATTTCATCTACAATAAAAAAGGAGTATTTAAAATCTGCCCCAAGCTTATCCACTAATTGTAAAACAGTTACATTTGTAACCTTAATGTCTTTTTTAATTTGTACCGAAGTTGATTGAGCATTAATTGGTACAATATTTATTAGAATGATAAATAGTACCTGTGCAAAACGAGTGATTCTCTTGAGAGTGAATCTTTCCTGAAGTTTGTTTTTCATATATTTATTTTTACCTTTGCAAATATTTTTTACACAAAGAGGACTAAACGCCTTTACTATAAAGACGCTAAATCATTGACCGTAAAAAGATTAATTAGAAGGACTCAACGTTTATTCCCCAATAGACGAGTCCTTTTTTTGTGAGAGAGTGTGTGATTTTTCATGTATATCTTACATAGGCAGTTAATTTCTTAAGGTTTTACTATTAATATTTATTTGGGTTGAGTCTTTCATTACGTAGCTGAATCCCAACTCATTTTCCAATGCTTTTAGGATTTCTTCCACTGGCTCTTCGTTTAGGAATGAAGCCGAAACTATCCGATTAGCAATTTTAGAATCTGAAATCTCAATTTTTAATTTGTATATCTGTTCTAACTTGTTAGCCAAATCGGCAAAAGTTACATTGTTGTAATTGTACCTGCCCGAAACCCAGGATGTACTTAATTGAGTATCGGTTTTGTGTGTTTCAAACTTTTTAGAATTAGCATCGTAAACAATTTCTTCGCCCGGTTTCAAGACTACTTCGCAATCAGTTGATTTAAACCGTACTGAACCTTCAACTAAAGTAGTTACAACATTTCCAACATCGGCTTTCACGTTGAAACTTGTACCTAACACTTCGGTCTTTGTACCCAATGCTTCAACCGAGAAAGGTCTTGTTTTATCTTTGGTTACATTAAAAAAAGCTTCTCCTTTTAATTTCACATCCCTGCGTTCATCGCCAAAGTCAGCAGCAAACGTCAACGAACTGTTTTTATTCAACTTTACTTTAGTTCCATCTTCCAATACATATTCTACAGGTGTAGCCTGTGCCGAATAAGTATATAACTGTCGGGGTGCAAATGTGTAAAGATAAGTAAGCGAACAAGTGGCCACGAAAAACAAAATGGCTGCAGCACTAGCTATACTTAAGTATAGTTTTCTGAATTTTGATGGTTGTATTTGTTGCTCCATATCGAGCTGAGCTAAAATATTCGCTTCAAAGTTTTGGTTGTCTCTTTTACTGTTGAGGTTCACATCGGCATCCCAATACTCTTTCAGTTGATGATACATCAAAGATTGCTCACTACTTTCCAATAGCATTTTTTGCAGGGATTTCTTTTCATCGTTACTTGCCTCTCCGGCAAGAACTTTGGATACTAATTTAGAAAATTGATCTTCCATGATCGAATGGGGAATTTGTTTATATTACTAAAGACACAGTAAATTGAAAATCCCCCCATCGTAAAATAAAATATTTTTAATGGAGGGAGTAAATTATGTTGGATTGATTATTTGGAGGTGATATTCTTTTCTTAAATTGACTTATTAGCAAATTACCACATTACCATATTGTCTTATGGCACATTGGCTTATTGTCACATTAGCACATGGTAGCGAAGCGGACATCCCGCAAGGCGGGATTATCCCAACCTCTCCTTCAGTTTCGCCACAGCTGCCGCAACTTGTTTTTCGATAGTTTTAATGGATACACCCAAAATTTCAGCTGCATCCTTGTATTTCATTTTATTTTCGCGAACCAAATGAAAAGCCATCTTCGTTTTTTGAGGTAACTCATTGATGGCAGCATTCAAAATTTCAACCTCTTCCTGAGAAATATAAATTGATTCGGGGGTCGTTTCTGTATTATGAAAAGCATCTACCTGAAAAGAATCTAAATCTATCAATTCCGCTTTTCCTTTTCGCAAATGATTTAAAGCCCTGTTTTTTGCCATTACAAAAATATAGCTATCAAAATCATCAACATCAGCTAATTTTTGACGATTAGTCCAAAGCGAAACAAATACATCGGATGCCAGTTCTTCGCATTCCTGATCATTGTGTACAAACAACGAAATAAACCGAATCACCTTATCCTGATAGGCATTTACAATCATTCTGAACGCACGTTCAGAATGTTCGCCTACAAGTAATTCCTTTATTCCGTTCATCAATATTAATTGAAAATTTAAGGTGTTTTAGATGGATTTTCACAAACTAAAACCATGGCAAAGATAATACTATTTTGTTTAC
>JBAWXD010000103.1:0-12631 GCA_037144275.1 Paludibacter sp.
TATTATTTCCAATTTACTGAAATACAAATATTTAAATCAGCAATTTGTAATTATTCCAAATAATACCCTGATTCCTAAAAAAATTGCTATTTTTGCACCTTAAATTCAAAGCAATTAAAAACTGCTATCCCTTTCAAGTTTAATCAAAACAAAGAGTTTATGACTTTAAAGAAAAACATTCTTGCTTTACGCCAGAAGAAGGCCATTGTCGAAAAAGGCGGTGGTGACAAAGCTATCGAAAAGCAAGTGGCAATGGGTAAAATGACTGCCCGTGAACGTACCTTGGCTTTGCTTGATACGAATTCATTTCATGAGTATGACCTTTTCGTCGAACACGAAGAACGTAATTTTGGAATGGATGACAAAGTGCTGGCAGGTGATGGCGTAATTACCGGAACAGGAACAATCAACGGCGCACCAATTTGTATCTATGCTCAGGATTTTACCGTTATGGGTGGTTCATTAGGGTTGAAACATGCCCGGAAAATCACTAAAATTATGGATCATGCACTTCGAATGAAAGTGCCTTGTATCGGAATTAATGATTCAGGTGGTGCCCGTATTCAAGAAGGTATCGGTGCATTAGCCGGTTATGGTGAAATATTCTACCGTAATACTATGGCATCAGGTGTCATTCCTCAGATTTCTGTCATCCTGGGACCGTGTGCCGGTGGTGCCGTTTATTCTCCGGCTTTGACCGATTTTGTTTTTGTGGTTGAAAATATTTCTAAAATGTTTATCACTGGTCCGAATGTGATTGAAACAGTTTTAGGTGAAAAAATATCACAGGAAGATCTCGGTGGTGCTCGTGTACATGCCGAAATTACCGGAAATGCTCATTTCTATGCTTTGAGTGAAATGGAATGTCTGGATCAAATTAAAGAATTAATTTCACTTATTCCACATAGCAATCAGCAGAAAGCCGCTCGTATAGAACCAAAGGAACCTAAATCAAAGAAGAATATTGAGAATATAATTCCATCTGATCCAAAACAGCCCTACGATGTTCGTGATATTATTCATGCGCTTACCGATGATTCAAAATTCCTCGAAGTACATGAACTGTGGGCGGCTAATATCGTAATTGGTTTTGGGCGTTTGAATGGTGAAACAATCGGATTTGTTGCCAATCAGCCTATGTATCTGGCAGGTGTTCTCGATTGCGATTCGTCCGACAAGGCAGCTCGTTTTATCCGTTACTGCGATGCATTTAATATACCAATCGTAACACTGGAAGATATGCCTGGTTATTTACCGGGAGTAGATCAGGAACATGCCGGAGTGATTCGTCACGGCGCGAAAATGTTGTATGCTTATTCCGAAGCTACCGTGCCAAAAATCACAGTTATACTTCGTAAAGCCTATGGTGGTGGTTACATTGCTATGAATTCACGCCATCTTGGAGCTGATTTTATGTTGGCCTGGCCAAGTGCCGAAATAGCAGTAATGGGACCAGAAGGAGCGGCCAATATAATTTTCCGGAAGGAAATTATGGAAGCCGAAGATGAAGATGCCATGCGTCAGCAAAAAGTTCAGGAATATATTGAGAAATTTGCTAATCCATACGTAGCCGCTTCAAAAGGTTATATTGATGCGGTGATTGAACCAATGGAAACCCGTGATATGTTGCTTCATGCTCTTGAGGTTTCGAAAAATAAAGACGATTACCGTCCGGCAAAAAAACACGGAATACCACCGTTTTAATTCATAATTAACAATTCACAATTAATAATTTAGGTTGAAATAGAGTTTTGAATTTTTAATTTTTTTTATTAACTATAAACTGTCAACTTTAAACTGTCAACTAATATAATTATGGAATCAGAAAAACAGGAATTTGTCGATTTTGCCGTAACTGCACGGAAATATAAAACACTTCTTACCAAAAAATATCAAAACAGAAAACCTTGGGTTAATCCAAGTGCATTTGAAATTCAATCCATTATTCCGGGAACAATTCTTGCTGTATTTGCAAAAGAGGGTGACATAGTTAAAGAGGGCGCTCCTTTGTTGATCCTCGAAGCAATGAAAATGCAAAACAAGATTGAGATGCCTTTCACAGCACGAATTAAATCGATTAATGTGGAAGTTGGATCACGAATTCCTAAGGATGCCTTGATGATTGAATTAGAATCTGTTGAGGAAGAATAGATACTAATTAAGTATTCAGAAATAGTATAAAAAGGGAAAAGTTATTGTTAACTTTTCCCTTTTTAGTTTGATAATTTTTAAAAACGGACTAAAGCGGTTTTTAGTCCCAACTTTAGTCCGTTCAATTTTTAAAATTAGCTTTTAAGCCTGTTTTGTGGAGATTACCGGACTCGAACCGGTCACCTCGACACTGCCAGTGTCGCGCTCTAGCCAGATGAGCTAAACCCCCTTACTGATTTTTTAAATTGTGCTACAAAGATAAGAAAGTTTTGGAAATTATGCGTACTTTTGTTATAGAAATTGAAGCAAAAGAACCAATTTAAAGCGTTTTTTGTTTGAATTCTATTACCGATTAATTAGAAAAGTAACTATGCTGATTTTCAATACTACCTATAAAGTTGCAACTAAACGAACTGTGGAATGGCAACAATGGATAAATGAGTCACACATTCCGTTTATGCTGAATTCAGGGGAATTTAGTAAGCCTCAAGTCGCAAAAGTGATTGGTAGTGAGGATGATGGAGGTGTTTCGTTTTCTGTACAGTTTCATATTGTCGATATGAATATCCTTATGAGTTGGCATCAAACTAACGCCACAGACTTTCAAAATAATTGTAGTGCAAAATTTGGCGAAGAAGTTGTGTTTTTTACTACTGTGTTAGAACTAATTGACTAATGCTAAAAGAGCAAATCATACTTGGAATTGACCCGGGAACAACTATCATGGGTTACGGACTTTTGAAAGTAAATGGCAATAAAACTGAAATGTTGGCTATGGGTGTTCTTGACTTAAAAAAATATACCGACCATTACCTGAAATTACAGCGTATTTTTGCCCGAACGTTGTCGCTGATTGATGAGTTTCACCCCGACCATTTAGCAATCGAAGCACCCTTTTTCGGTAAAAATGTACAATCGATGCTGAAACTCGGACGGGCGCAGGGTGTGGCTATGTCAGCAGCTCTGTATCGCGACATTCCGATTACCGAATATGCTCCATTGAAGATTAAAATGGCTATTACAGGCAGTGGAAATGCCTCGAAGGAACAGGTGGCGGATATGTTACGCCGCTTTCTGAATATTCCGCAGGAACAAATGTTACCGCAACTGGACGCAACAGATGGATTAGCAGCAGCTTATTGCCATTTTTTGCAGTTAGGTCGACCAACTTCAGAGAAAGCCTATTCGGGTTGGAAAGATTTTATTGCCAAAAACGAATCGAAGGTAAAGACTTCCCGAACGAAAAAACCGGAGAAAGAATAGTTTTTACTTCTTATAGGTCCATTCTGCCGAACAATATTTTGTTTCAGCCAGAAGGTTTATTTGAGATACATGTTCATCCGACAAGCTCTCAACACTCTCCTGCTGATAATACTGCTGAATTTTGCGAATTAAAAAATCAAAAAACTCTCCGGCTTCCAGGAAAAATTGTTCCTGTTCAGCAAACCAGGTACGAAGATTTTTAACCGTACTGCGTACTGAAGCAATAGCTTTTACGTTTGTGTCCTTCGATTCAGGTGAAAGTGCCTTTTCAAGCATCTCAAGATTAGTGTCATAAAGCAATGTTCCGTGATGTAATTCGCGATTTTTGGCAATATGCGAAGCGGTACCGGTGATTTTATATTCCTTCTGCAACCAAAGATCTTTACGTTTTCCTATTTCTACCAGAACTCCTAATTCTTTCAATACCGAAACCACAGGCTTCAAAAATTCATCATTGAGCGCTGATTTTCCTTCTGTTTTATTCGAAATAAAGCAGAAGTTCAGGTTGCCAAAATCGTGAAACACCGCTCCTCCACCCGACATGCGTCTAACGATTCGAACCTCATTCTGTGCACAAAACTCCAAATCAACTTCATTCTGAATAGCCTGATTACATCCAATAATCACCGAAGGCTCATTCACATACAGAAACAACAAATCCTCTGTACGCTCCGAGAAAAAATATTCTTCAGCTGCCAGATTGAATGTGGGTGAATTGGATGTGGAATGTATGATTCGCATCAGTTAATAGCCTTCCGCTTTAGTGGGAGAAGAACAAAGGTAAAAAATAAAATTGGCTTTAGCCAAACTCTGAATATTTTGGCTAAAGCCAATCTCAGGCTCTATTACAAATTACCTACAGCTTAAGCAAGAGGCAATTAGTTATTTGACATTAAACGCCACACGCAATTCATCAATTTCCTTATCACCCATAGGCTTAAGGGGCCCGATAGATGAAGCCATTACCAATGAGTTAGCCGAAAACTCTGCTACTTCAAGGTAATCAAATGTATTAATCAGCTTATTCCCGGTTACGATAACACAGTCATTCTCAACAATAATTACGCGATTCTTGGCAAACATTTCAGCAATAACTTCTGTGTCGTTGTAAAGGCTCTCGAATGGTATGGATGGCACGTCCTGCAGGAAAATCCAACTTTCGGGAATGGTGCGCACATCAAATTTCTGGTGACTTACAGCGTGAGCCATCAAGTTGGTAGGCTGCGTGGTAATAATCGAGTTGATATGTGGATAAAGCTGATAAATACGGTGGTGAAGCGCTACCGAACGACTTGGTTCTTTACCGGCTTCAGCCATCCCATTTTTTACCTGAACTATATTCTTGGACAAAATATCCCAACGGGCAACGTCACGGGGAGTAATAAGGAAGTCATTGTCTTTCCAGCGTACTGAAACTGTTCCGTAAGTTGAAATCATCAATCCCTGATCGCAGGCACGGCGAATAATGTTCACCATTTCCGTGCGAATTTCACGTTCATCGGATGGATATTCAACGTCCATAAACGGGGTGATATTTTTTGGAAAATGATTGACGTATTTCGAAATTTGCTCGTCAGTCAGCGTGTTTATTTTGCCAATTCGACCTGCATTTACAATCGTTCTACAGCAAAATTCCAGTGTTTCGAAACGTTGGTAAGCATCCATCATATCTGTTCCACCAAGTACAACTCCGTGGTTTTCCATGATAACAGCCTTGTATTTTTTGTTTTTGAATTCGTTGGCAATTTTCTTACCCAAATCTTCACTTCCGGGACAACCGTAAGGTGCAAAACCAATTTCGCCACAAATCTTACGGGCCTGCGGAACGATGCTGGTATCGGGTACAACGCGGGCAATGCTAAATGCAACAAGTCCCGGTGGGTGAGCGTGGATTATAGCCGTCAATTCAGGACGAGCATCAAAAATCGCTTTGTGAAACGGGAATTCCGACGATGGTTTATGCTGACCAATCACCGTTCCGTCCTTTTTCACACACACAATATCCTTCACAGTTAATGATCCTTTATCAACTGCCGATGGGGTAATCCAAATATCACCGTTTCCATCTTTTATGGAAATGTTTCCGCCTGAAGTGGTTGTCATACCACTCCGATAAATACGTCCGATAATCACATTAATCTGTTCTTTCGGATGCATTAATTTTACATCAAGCTGTTTCATTTTATTTTAGATTAAAGAGCAAAGAACAAAGACGTTTAACTTATTATTTAGTTCAAAACTCATTTTAAAATTCACTTTTACAATTTATCGGCATTTGCCAATAAATATGTTTCAGCTTCAACGCTCCACAAGCCCAGATTCTTGTCGCACATTTCAGCCAGTGATTTGTACACATCATTTGTTTCACCCAGTTTGGCAAAATCCGAAATTGGAGTTAATGGCATATTAACGTGTGTATAAATCAGTTTTTTTCCGCCCGGGATTTCAGGTAAATGTTTGGTTGCTTCAATAACAGCTCCTAAACCGCCAATGTGTGTTACCAATCCGGCAGGGTCAAGGCCTTTCGACATCATATCGAGCGCTTCCACCATATCGTCGGTATTTCCGCCACTGGTTCCCACCACGTGCGTGTAAGCATAGTGGACGTTGTAGAAATTGAACGAAGCAGCAAAATTCGGATCGCTTGGACCTGCAAAGAAGTTCAAACAACCATCAAATGCCAGAATAGCATCACCCTGTTCTACAACCGGTTTTACAGGAGCAAATACAAACACATCGTCGTATCCGTAACCACCGGTAATAGCTTTCAATTCTTCCACCGGATTTTCCATTTTACCGGTATTGATATATTTCAAATCGATACCGCGTGAAGCAGCAAATTCTACGCTATAAAACTGTGCAGCACGATCCAAACGGGTTTGATCGACGTCGGTTACTACCAACACAGATGGTTTGCGGTCATCGCGACGAAGCACATAGTTGATAGCCGCCAATCCCATTGGACCAACGCCTGCCAATACAGCCATTTTACCACCATCTACAATGTCCATTTTGTGCACATAACTTCCGGGAGTAGTGTGATAGTTAGCATGCATAGCGCCAATCACGCACGAAAGTGGCTCGGCCAACGAAGCCGGATAGTAACCTTCGCCTTTATAAGCCAGCAAACAGTCTTTTTCCATGACTTCGTTCGGAATAATCACATAAGTGGCATCACCACCAATGTGTTGGTAGCTGTAACCAGGTGCGCTCAACACGCCCACAGGACCATCTTCATAATACAAAGCCGGTTGGATAGAGAATTTATCTCCGGCACTGAATTTATCAGTCCATTTTGAACCGATTTGCACCAATTCTCCGGCAAATTCATGCCCGATGATAATCGGATTTTCGGCTATATCGTTTGGAACACGTTTGTGGTCGGTAGCTTGCGTTGCTGCTTTGTACGACGACATACACAGCGAGTCAGAAACTACTTTCGCCAATATTTCATTGTCTTTAATCTGCGGCAATTCAAACTCTTCTAAGCGAAGGTCTTTTTTGCCGTATAAACGGATTGCTTTTGTTTGCATTTTTTATTAGACTAAAAGAATAAAGAACAAAGAGTAAAGACAAATGCCTTCGTCTTTAAATTTGCAATTTATTCAGGTTGATATTAATTAGTTTTTTAGAATTAAGAACAAAGAGCCAAGACAGTTATTTTCGTCTTTGATCTTTTGTCTTTGATCTTTATTCTAACTTATTTTTAAATCCTGTTATCATCTTTTGAAGTTCAATGATTTCATTCAGAGTCTTCTCAAAAATCATTGAATCAATGTATTTTAAATTTAATGCGATTGTTAGTTCGGTTTCCAATTCGAGCAATGAACCAATAGAAATTTCTAAAAAGCGGGCAAAATCTTTATTACTTGTTTTTGCAGAACCTTCAGCAATATTTGTAGGAATAGATACAGCTGCACGCTGCATTTGAGACATTAAACCAAATCTTTCATGCTGTGGAAAAGTGTTCGTTAACTGATAAATCTCACTAACTAAATCCATCGATTTAATCCAAATATTCAACTTCCTGAAATTATGCATATCTCATGTCTTTGTTCTTTTGTCTTTGCTCTTTTGTCTACGAAAGCATCACCTGCCCACCGGTAATTGGCAATGCCTGTCCGGTTTCGCCGCATTGTTCCATCAGGTAGAGCGCACCTTTGGTTACATCCTCTGGTGAGCATCCTTTTTGTAAAGGAACCTGTGCTAAATAAAACGCTTTTACATCATCTATAGTTTTTGCACCGGGCACTTTTCCTGCATTTAAGTATTGTACAAAAAGCCCATTTTCAGGATCGCTCCACAGTGGACCTTCGTAGAAGTTACCCGGGCAGATAGAGTTCACTTTGATACGGAAAGGAGCCAATTCCAATGCAAATGACTGAGTCAGACCAATGCCACCAAATTTACCACCGGCATAGGCAAAATTTGCCTTGCTACCACGCAATCCCGATTTAGAATTTACCTGAATAATGTCGGCATAATATTCCGGAGCATATTTGGTTTGCAATTTCATGACACGGCTTACTACTTTGGTACAATAGAAATAAGCGTTATAGTTGATTTTTGTTACAAATTCGAAATCTTCGGGTGTCATATCTTCCAATCCACCTGCGCGAAGCACACCAGCATTGCTCACAAAACAGTCGATAGCTCCAAAGTTACAAATGGTTTCGTGAACGAGGTTTTCGATGCTTGGAATTTCGCTTACGTTGGTTTTTACAAAGATGGCGCGGTTACTTTTTGCCAATCCGTTGAAACGCTCCACAGTAGCACGTCCAACTGCTTCGTTCATGTCGGCAACTACGATGTTAGCACCTTGTTGCAACAAGCAGCGGGCTATTCCTTCGCCAAAACCCTGTGCAGCACCAGTTACGATAATGGTTTTATTCTCTGCACGACCAGCTGCTCCACCTGCCGCCACACTACGTCGGTAGTTTTCTACTTCCCAATTGTCGATAAAGTCGATTTGCTCTTGCGTCATTGGGTGAGGACCACCAAATGACTCAGCATAATATGCAATCTTCATCGCATCTTCGAAAACGTCCAATAAAATATCACATTGAGCAGCATTATCGCCCACAGCTACCAAGCCGATTCCTTTAATTAATAAAACTTTAGGTTGATAGCCAAATTTTTGAGTAAATACATTAATTCTTACTTTCATATCAGAAAGAAAATTATTAATGCTCTCCTCATTTCCCCCTTCGGGGGTTAGGGGGCTAAATATATAATTCGATTTGCAATAAACAATCGCATCCGGTGTAAATGGTTTTGCTATTTTAGCCTGTGCTTCTTCAGTATCGTAAAAATGTTTGATCAATGCATTTTTGCGCACTTTCAGGGTTTTCAAACCTTCGGTAGAAAGAATCATACGAATGCCCGGCAATACTTTTTCGGTACAACTGCAAGTTGCGCGTTCTTCGGTAGGAACAGCAAATTTTACGGCTTTTTCGAGTGTATCGAGCACTTTGGTATAAAGCACTTTTACTTCTTCAATGCTGTTGGCAGCCACGAATATTCCATGGTTTTGCAACCAGATAACAGCAGGTTCGGCACCGTCCTCAGCACGATAAGCTTTGATAGCATCTTCCACTTTTTTGAACAATACATAGCCTGGGTCGGTATATTCAATATACAACGCTTTCGCTCCAAATAATTTTTTCAAATCACTTTCGGCATTGTTGGCACACATCAAACCATTCACTGCTGTTGGGTGCATGTGTACCACAAAAGCAAAGTCAATCACGTTGTGCATAGATGTTTCCACCGATGGACGTTTGCCTTTGGTAATGGTCGCATCTGCCAAATCGTTCTTTACCTGTTCTTCACGCTCAGCCGCATTAGCGCTGTACACTTTGTCGGACATAAGATTCAGTTTTGCACGGTCGAGCACTGCAAAACCGTCTTCGGTAATAGTTGCCAATGATGAACCGCTGGCTTTTACCCAGATTTTCTCTGCGTTTTTGTATGATGTATTTCCACCGCCAGCAATTACAAAACGGCTATCGCGACCGTAGAATTGCGATATTGAAATTAAGTCAGTCAAAGATGCCCCCCAACCCCCTGAAGGGGGAGTAAAATGCCCCCCAGCCCCCTGAAGGGGGAGTTGAGAGTTTGCGTTATTATTTTCTGTATTAATCATTTGATTTTTTATTTTAAGTCTTATATAATTGTGAATTATGAAGACGAACTTGCATCATTCCCCCTTTAGGGGGTTAGGGGGCCGTTATTAATTCGTCTCCCAGCTTTATAAACTCACCCCGTTTGCTACGATCGGCTTGTCCGTTGGCATCCACGTAACCACGTAAGCCTTGTGCAACCAAATGCTGGTGAGCTGCTACCACGCAAACACCTTCGTAGTTTATTTGCAACAAACGGTCGGTAAGTGGCGTGCTATTACGTGCAAAAAGCTCAATAGGTTCCATGGCAGGCGTGTTGTGCTCGCTACCAAATGTCACCACAAAACCCTGGTCGTGCAGATAGCTGGCATATTTTTCCAACAATTCCACACCATTACGGGTAGTGATAAACTCTACCGAATGGAAACCACGCTCGGTCAGTTGCTTAGCGACACGTTCCAAATCACCTTCGAAGTCGGTGTAACCACCTTTGGCATCGTCAGCAAGGAAAGGATATGTTGCTATTCCGCCGCCAGCAACGATAATATCGCAAACGGTTTTCATCGGCAAAAATGCTTTTGGGTCTTCGGGAACAAATGCACCACCACCTGCTTTGAGCAAGTTGCCACGGATTTCGTTTTCCACTCCTGCAATGTCGTTGATGCCCGATTTCAATTCTTTTCCGGTAAATAGTTTTCCGAAAAGTTCCTGAATCTTCGCTTCGTCATTTCCGCAAGCTTCGTACACTTTTAGTCGCAATGCTTTCGCCAAATGACGCTCGCGGATAGAACCTTTAGTCAGGTCGTTTTTAATCCATTCGAAATCCAATGTAAAACCGGCATTATTCACAGCCAGAATTTCATTTACCTTGCCACACATGGCTTCCACCTGTGCATTGGCTTCAGAGCGGACATCGGCCAATTGCGTTGCAAAAGGCTCAGGCAGCACGAACGGATACGAAAGTCCTTTACCACTCAGGTAGGTACGACCGGGATTTCCTGGATCGTTCACACGCAAGCCCGCTTTTTGGTCGGCCTCGTTCAGACTGATAAACTCTATATTGAACAACGGATACAAACCGCGTTCCTTACAACCAACCGCCCAGGCTTCGTAGCCGGCAGTAGTATAAAAATCATTGATACCAACCACTTTTACGCCTTCAGCAACTGCCATGTCGAGCGCTTGATTCAATTCAGTGAATGCACTGAACGAATAAGGTGTGTGGAGGTGTGCGTTTACTTTGGAAAATTTCATATATTATTTTGTTATTTTATTCCTGATCTTCTACATTATATCCAATTCGTTTACGATCTCGCTGATTCGTTTGCTGCAAATCTTTTTGCATTAGATAATTTATAGCTTCGTACACATCAGCAAATTGTTTATCATAAACACTTTCAAGTTCTTTTATTTTATCAGTCAAATCTTTGTGGGTCAATGCATATTGTCTGATATAAACAAAAGCCCGCATAATGGCGATATTCATATCGATAGCTTTATCACTATTCAGTACACTCGAAAGCATTGAGACACCTTGTTCTGTAAAAGCAAAAGGCATATAGCGCGTGCCTCCTCTTGTGTTTGAGGTGCTAAAATTGCACTTCAAAGATTCCCACTCTACTTTTGTTAGTTCAAACATGAAATCTAAAGGAAATCTTCGAATATTTGCCCTTACTGCTCTTTTAAGGTATTTTGTTTCAGTTTCATAAAGTTCTGCTAAATCAAAATCTAACATTACCTTATGACCTCTGATTTCAAAAATCTTATTTTGAATTAGTTGAAGTTCCATAGTATTAGTTATTTATGTTGAAATATGTTTTATTTTTCAATAATACTATCAAGTTCACGGTAACTTTATTATCCGTTTTTTTGAGGTGCAGTTTTAGCACCTCAAAGTTTGTTTTTCAACTGTCCGATTTCTGCGGACAGTTGGTTTCAATTGATTTCCTGAAAAAATGCTTCATCCCATCTGAAAAATGCTACGGAAGCTGCTTCCCTCGCATTTTCTCCTGCTTCCCTCGCACTTTTCAGTAGCTTCCTATCGTTTTTCAGTGCTTCCCTAGCATTTTCTCCTACCGCCCTCACGTTTTCTCATGCCTACCTGCCATTTCCACATGCTACCTTCGGGTTTTCTCATACTTCCCTACCATTTCCGCATACTTACATCGCAATTTCACCTACTACTCTAGCTTTTTCACTTGCTTTCCTTGCATTTTCTCCCAAGTTTCATAGTATTAAAATTCAGTGGCTTCAAATGGGGTTTTTGCTTTAAGTTCTAATTTAATTTGGAATGCTGGAATATTTCTTAAGACTACGATGAAGTGAGAAATAGATTGACGTTGTCAAACAACTTTTTGAGATTTAATTTTCAAAGAATTATACATTTCCAAAAACTTTTCAACTGCAACTTCATAGGTTGAGTCTTTATAAGCATAATAATTATCATCATCGAATACATATTCGTCTTGTGAAAACAAAACATCTTTCACAAATATATCAATACTCCTTATTTTATTTACAGATGCACCTTTATATACTCCAAAATATACAACATCATCGGCATCTGCAGGAAAGTGTAGATTACAACAAATATTTTTTTTATTATACAAAAAGTTAATCTCAATCTCTTTTTCAGCATCGTTAACCACTATGTCATATCCTGCTAACTGTAGTTTCTTTTTTGCATTGCGATACTCAAAATCTAGTCTTTCTGAATAAAGCTCATTTAGGTACTCAATAGCTTTTTCCATTTTTTCTTTATGATCTGTAATACTTTTCAATAAATCATCTGTGTTCTGAATATTTTCATCTTTCGACAATTCAGACATAAGAAACTCCTTTAATTTTTCATCCATCTTTTTTGTGATTTTATTGTTGTGTTTATTAAATTCTAAATCTAAAAAATCTTGATATTGAAAAATTGAGCTAAATAAAAAGTGTTCTTTTATATCAATAATATCATTTCTTAATAGTGAACTAAGCCAAGGTAATATGTCATCTTTAAAACTCAAATGCAAATAGCAACTATTTAACTCCAAATCCTTCCTTAAATGTGAAGGTAAACTATCTTCTGAAGGAGTTTTTTGTTTGTCATC
>JBAWXD010000104.1:0-12567 GCA_037144275.1 Paludibacter sp.
CGGGATACTGGCACTAATTCTCCTGTAAGAACATTTGCTCAAACACAATCAACAGTAAAAGCTGAAAAAGCAAAAACTGAAGTGAAATGTGACAAAAAAGACGGTAAAGCTTGTTCAAAAGATGAGAAAAAAGATGCTTGTTGCAAAGACAAAAAAGCAGGCGAAAAATGCTGTAAAGAAACAGGTAAAGCTTGTGACAAAAAAGCTGAAACTAAAAAAGCAGCTGAAAAGAAATAATTTTTTACGATTAATTAAAGCCTTGATTTGTTCCAAATCAAGGCTTTTTTTATAATAATAAAAATCCATTTTAGATTATCTCAACCGCTTGCCACGAACCACCGATCAATTGTTGCGTAGTTTTAAATCCGGCAGTTTTCAGGGCTTTGAAAGCCGGTTCGAATCCATCAAGTATGTTGGTCGGATAGTGACAATCAGAATTTACTACAATTGGGATCTGAAGATCGTTTATCAACGGAAAGAACTTTAAATCGGGAAAGCACAAGCCTTTTTCAACCAGCGATTTGGTATTTACTTCGAGAATAAGTCCTTTATCCTTAATTAGTTGAAGCAACTCTCCCACCCTATTTTTATACCAGGAAGCAGAACTGTTGAAATCGGTACATTTAGAGGCATTCATTGCAATTTTATCAAAATGTCCGACTATATCAAATCCTCCTTTTTCAATCATGCATTGGCTGATTTCATAAAAACGCTCTACTGCCGGACGAATTTCACTATCAAACAGCAGTTTAAGACCGGCAAAGAAATCACGAAAATTGCCATCAATCGTCCAGAAATCTCCACTTGGAAGCCGATCCATGTAATGAATGGAACCAATCAGGTAATCCATAGTATCGCTGGAATATAAATCGTTATGTATCTCAATAAAATGGTGGATATAATCTACTTCTAATCCTATATATAACTCAATTTCAGACTGGTATTTCTTTTTTAATCGCTTAAATTCAGATTGATATTCAGCAAAATCATCTAACTTCATGTTCCAGAATGTATTGAATGGAAGAGGCGCATGGGATGAAAAGCCATACTTTTTCAGGCCTTTGGCAATAGCAAAGTGAACGAATTCTTCCATGCTACTGCGTCCATCACAAAAAATACAATGACTATGATAATTAGACAAGTACATGAATTGAGTTGATTGTTTATATTTTATAGTTAGCAGAAATAAGAAGAACTACAAAAGTAAAAGAAAACGGTTAATTGACCAAATAAAATGTTTTACAATTATCCACTAAATTTTCCTTATTTTTCAGCTCAAAGCCCTATAATCTTAATAAATAAAAGTATATTTGCAGTCATTCGTTTTTTTGTTTCAAATGCAATTCAGATTCTCCAAACATATATACCTCATTTTCGTTTTTGTAAGTTTTTCTTCGGGTTTTATTTCGGGGCAAAACGACAATCCGGCAGCTCAGCAAGTTCAACAATCGGATGAAGAACGGCAGGCATACAACCAGCAATGCAATCAGGCCTTCAAAACCATCCTCAAAACAAATACTACAGCTGCCTATCAGAATTTTCTGAAAAATTATCCTGAATGCAACAGCATTGGAGCAGCCGAAGACAGTCTGTTTGCGATAGCTTCACGTAAGGAAGATTTGAAATTACTACGATTTTGCATCGACAACTTCAAAGGACAAAAACGGTCCAAAGTACTCCGGCTTTATTACGATATTTATACCAGCGACGGTGAAACCCAATCCCTGGATGATTTTTACAAAACCTTTGGAAATGAGATTCCTATCAAAATAAAAACAAAAGATTTTGAGATAGCCAGACTCGGAAACCGACTCATGCTTCACTTGCCTTACACCGAATGGAAATTCACAAAATACGATGAATATATCCGGCAGGCAGCACCGCGTGAAAAAGCTTTTGTGGCACTTCAACGGTTGATATCAAACGATATCTCAGCTCGAAACTGGGCTCAGGCTATCAAAAAAGTAAAATCGTATGCTCATTACTTTGGAACCAATAATAAGAAAATAAATGATTTACTTTATCTGTTGACTGAAAAATGGAATAACTATGTGAAGATAAATTCGGTTGGGAAAGGTATAAATACCGAAGATGCCGGTGAATATTCTCCGGTTATTAGCGGAAATGAAGAACTCTTGTATTTCTGTGGTATGAGGCGTAAAGATAATATTGGCGGTGAAGATATTTTTGTTTCCAGAAAAGGAAGCGAAGGCTGGGGCAAAGCTAAAATAGTTCCTGAATTATCATCGAAGCTATCGAACGAAGCTCCGGTTAGTATTTCGTCGGATGGAAATACAATCATGCTTTTCAAATCGGGCAAATTATTTTATTCTCAAAAAACGAGTACAGGATGGTCAAAAGCATTTGAATTTCCGAAACCCATAAACGGCGATGGTTGGCAACTGGATGGCATGTTGACAAGCGATGGCAAGGGATTGTTGTTTTCGTCTACCCGTGCCGGTGGTTACAACCATTTTAATTCACTCCAAAAATATCACGGCGACGAATTGTATCCTTCCGATATTTATATTTCATTGAAAACAGCTGATAACCGTTGGGGCGATCCGATTAACCTGGGACCGCTTATCAATTCACCTTATTGCGAACGTACACCCTTTCTTCATGCTGATATGAAAACCTTGTACTTCAGTTCCGATGGTCATGGTGGAATGGGTAAATTGGACGTTTTTAAATCAACACGTTTAGCTGATTCGTGTTGGACATGCTGGAGTGAACCGGTGAACCTGGGAAAAGAAATAAATACCGAACTTTCTGACGTTGGATATAAAATCACGACTTCGGGCGATAAAGCTTATTTTTCGTACGAACGCAGAAGTAATTACGATTCAAGCATATTACTGTTGCTCGACGTATCAAGCAGTATGTCAGGTTCTAAACTCAGAGCATTGAAAGAGGCCACCAAAATGGTCAGTCAATCGGCCATTCAAAACAATTCCGAAATTGCCATTCTCACTTTTGCCAATGAATGTAAATCACCAATAACTGATTCCTGTGGCTTTTCGCGTGATTTTAACCCCGTTATGGAATTTGTGGAAAAGATTAAAACCGGTGGTGGTACGCCTACTTTTGAAGCGTATGACTATGCCTGTAAGTTTATAAACCGTAATGCAGATCCAAATTCTAAAAACAAAGTAATCGTACTCTTGTCCGATGGCGATGCAAATGGTTGTACAGCATTGGATTCGATGCTTTTACGGGTAAAAAAAGCAGGAATGCTTTATAAGACACAAACCATTTTATACGATTTTTCTGATAATAGTGAAGCATATTCCGATTTGCAGAAAATAGCATCTTTTACAAATGGGAAATTCTATTCAACCAAGCTCTACGACGATTTGGGAAGTGCTTTTGAAGCGGCAAATAATGACATTTTAAACTTCAGTCTGACAGGAGATAAGGATATTTACTGGATTAATTTACCCCGAAATCTCCGTCCTGATTATGTTTCAACCATTTCGGGAAAGTTAGTAGCCAAAGACAATAAACCGATTGCCGCCGAAGTAAAGTGGGACGACCTGCAAACCGGCAAAAACATGGGAGTCGCAACCAGTGACCCGATTGATGGAAGTTATTTTATTGCTCTGCCAACCGGTAAGATTTACGGATATTATGCCGAAAAAGACTCCTATTTGTCTGTTTCTCAAAACATTGATTTACGCGGTTCAACAAAGACAACCCATGCGAAAGAGAATCTGGATATGATATCGTTGAAACAACTGGTTGAAAGTGGAAACGCCATCAAGGTGAACAATATCTTTTTTGATTTCGCAAAATGGGATTTGTTATCCTATTCATATTCAGAACTTGATCGTCTGGCTCGCTTTATTATTTCTAAAAAAATAAAGGTGGAACTAAGCGGACACACCGACAATATCAGTTCAGCCGTAACAAATCAGGTTTTATCTGAAAAACGCGCCAATGCTGTAAAGGAATATCTGATTACTAAAGGTTGCTCCGCCGACCAATTAATCAGCATGGGTTATGGCAAAACAAAACCCTGTGCCAGCAATAAAACCGAAAATGGACGGGCCAAAAACCGCCGTGTTGAGTTGCGAATTATTAAATAGCTAATGAATTAAATGACTGAAAATAAAACTAATCTATCAACCGATCAAAAACTACCGCGTTATCTAAATTATAATCAGGTTCTGAAAACTGAATTCTCGGAGCGCATTCAAAAAATCTCTATCAATGCCGGATTTACCTGTCCAAACCGCGATGGAAGCAAAGGCCGGGGCGGATGTAGCTATTGTAATAATCAGTCTTTCAGTCCACAATACAGCCTTCCTGTAAAAAGTGTCAGCCAACAAGTGGAAGAAGGCATTGCTTTCTTCCATCATAAATATCAGACACAATATTATCTGGCTTATTTTCAATCGTATACCAATACCTACGATACGCTTGAAAACCTGAAAGCCATTTACGAAGAAGCTCTCTCCCACCCGCAGGTAAAAGGAATTGTAGTAGGAACACGCCCCGACTGTATAAATGAGAAATTGCTTGACTATTTTGCTGAATTGTCGAAAAGCGTTTATGTAATGATTGAGTACGGTATTGAATCAACAAGTGATGAAACGCTTCAATTCATTAATCGCGGACATGATTATGCCTCCGCTGTGGAAGCTATTAAAGCTACTGCTGCCCGTGGTATCAGAACCGGTGCACATCTGATTCTGGGTTTGCCAAACGAAAATCGGGTACTTATTTTAGAACATGCTGACAGGATATCTCAACTGCCGCTTACGGCTCTGAAATTACATCAATTGCAGTTGGTAAAGAGAACAGTTATGGCTAAACAATATGCTGAACATCCGGAGTGGTTTAATCTGTACACAGCTCAAGAATATATCGACTTAGCTATTGATTTTTTGGAACGCATGAATCCTGAAATTGCCATTGAACGATTTGTTTCTCAATCGCCCAAAGAACTCTTAATAGCACCTAACTGGGGGTTAAAAAACTTTGAGTTTACAGCTAAAATTGAAAAGCGATTAGAAGAACGGAACACCTGGCAGGGAAGGAAATGGCCCCCAACCCCCTAAAGGGGACTTCATAAATAGTTTGTATTTTTTTTTGTTAGTAATTGAACTCTTACGTGTTTATTGCGTTAAATATATAAATAGTAGAATTCTATAAAACTCAAAAACATTAATCTTCCTCCAAAAGTCCCCTTTAGGGGGTTGGGGGCCTTTAAAACAATATTTATTATGGCACTACATGTAGGCGATAAAGCTCCGGCAGTTTTGGGAGTAAATCAGGATGGAAAAGAAATTAAATTAGCTGATTTTACCGGGAAAAAGTTGGTTATTTACTTTTACCCAAAAGACAGCACACCGGGTTGTACGGCTCAGGCTTGCAGTTTGCGCGATAACTACAGCGATTTACAGAAAGCTGGTTATGAAGTGATTGGCGTAAGTGCCGATAGTGCTTCATCGCATCAAAAATTCATTGCTAAGCAGAATCTGCCGTTTAATCTGATTGCTGATACCGACAAGCAACTATCTGAAATATTTGGAACCTGGGGTGAAAAATCTATGTACGGTCGCTCATATATGGGAATGTTCCGTACCACTTTTATTATTGACGAAACCGGCACAATCACCCGTATTTTGTTGCCCAAAGAAGTAAATACAAAAGAGCATGCAGCTCAGATACTTTGATTTATACCGATTGAAATAAAGAAAGAGTCTTACCTTAATTGTAAGACTCTTTCTTTATTTGTACTTTTGCATTCAAAAAAACCGAAATGACAAATCCTCAAATCCTCAAATTCGTTGAAAAACTTCAACTCTTTATCGAAAATAAAGAATTGATTAAACTCACGCTGGCAGGAAAAAGAGATCAGTCTTCAGATTTGAAAAAGCTGATAATAACTGCTGTAGAACTTAAAAAAGGATATTGTCTGAATTTTGTGTACCGTCATAACACAAAAGATATTACCAAAAACTACGAAATTACTGAAGGAATCGTTTTAATTACAAATGCATTGGAAAATGACTTTTTAAATGCAGAATTATTTTCCAAAAACGAAAATGTCAGCCTTAATATTTTACCCAATGGCAAAGCTAAACTGAAAACAACCCCATCAACACTGCATACTACGGTCACTTTTACACACGATAAAGCGAAAGAACGATTGATTAATCCGCACAAAAACATTTACCTCCGAGAACTGGGCATAAGTAATGTGAATTGGGAAATCAGACGTGAAATGAGCGATAAGTACAAGCAAATCAATCAGTATATTGAGTTGCTGGCACCTAATCTGAATGAACTTTCAGCAATTGAAAACCTGCATGTGGTGGATATGGGTTCAGGTAAAGGTTATCTGACTTTTGCCTTGCACGATTACCTGACAAATAAGCTCAACCTGAATGTCAGAACTACCGGTGTTGAGTTTCGGGAAGATTTGGTAAATACCTGCAATTCTATTGCCCAAAAGTCCGGATTTGAGACTCTGAGTTTTGTAAAAGGAACGATTGAGAAAACCGAGTTGGATAAAATAAACCTGCTAATTGCACTTCATGCCTGCGACACCGCCACCGATGATGCCATTTATCGTGGAATAAAATCAGGTGCAGAACTGATTGTTTGCGCTCCATGCTGCCACAAACAGATTCGCAAAGCCATGAATGTCAGCAATGAATTGACCAATATAACCCGGTTTGGCATTTTGAAAGAACGTCAGGCCGAAATCATTACCGATACCATTCGGGCTATGATTTTGGAAGTTTATGGCTACAAAACCAATGTTTTTGAATTTATTTCATTGGAACATACCCCTAAAAACGTGATGATTGTGGGACGAAAAACAACGGACAAAAAGATTGACAAAGTAGAGATAATAAACAATATAGATGCAATTAAAAAGCTATACGGTATTGAAAAACACTACTTAGAGACATTACTTGGAATTTAATTCTAAATAGCATTAATTGAAGTATATTTATCAAACTTTCAGAATTAAATGAGTATAATTTTCATACATTTGCTGACTAAATAAACAATTAATAAAAGATATATGCGAAATAATTTTAATCCCTGGCATCAGGTTTCCCCTCATACCGAGTCAGCTGATATTGTAAAAGGTATTATTGAAATTCCGAAAGGAACACATGCAAAATACGAGCTCGACAAAGAAAGTGGTTTATTGAGGCTTGACCGGGTGCTTTATTCTTCGGTTTATTATCCTCACAACTATGGATTTATCCCTCAGAGTTTTTGTGAAGACCATGACCCGCTTGATATTCTGATTTTGTCACAAATTGATTTTGTGCCGCTTTGTATAGTAGAAGCAAAAGTGATTGGTGTAATGCGAATGCTGGATAATGGCGAAGCGGATGATAAAATTATTGCTGTGGCTGCCGGTGACCCCAGTGTGAATCATTACAACGATATTTCGGAACTTCCTCCGCATATGATTACCGAAACCATGAGCTTTTTTGAAGACTACAAAAAACTGGAAAACAAAACAGTGGTTGTTGAGAAGTTTTTTGACAAGGCAACAGCGTTGACCATTCTGGACGAGAGTTACAAAATGTATCAAAAACATTTCGGAGAACTCCATAAATGGTTTTACGGAAAATAATCGTTCAACTGGAAATAAGAATCCCCTTAAATTATATCAATTTAAGGGAATTTCTGTTTTTATGATAATTTGGAAATAACTTCGAATGCTTCTTCACAGCTCTTAGTATGCATTAGTTTATCGCGCCAATGCGAAGCACCTTCAAAACCATTCAGGTAAATTTTAAAAAAACGTTTCAACACATTGTAGTTTTGCGTTTTCCCCCAGGTGGAATCATACAGTGTTATGTGCTTTGTCAATAAGGCCATACGCATTCCTATCGTAATTTCGGGCATGGATTTATTAAACATCCAGGGATTTTTAAACACTCCGGTTCCCACCATTACTCCATCCACACCAAAATCATCAATATGATGCATGGCTTTTGAGTAACTGTCCACATCTCCGTTACCAAGAATCAGCGTATCCGAATTTCGTTCGTTTCTCAGTCTTACAGCCTTGCCAATCTCGTCCCACAAAACGTTTCCGGTTGAAAGCATTTTCTGTGTTCGTCCGTGAATAGTGATTGCAGCCGGATTTTCATCCAATAAATTGCCAATCCACTTTTCGGTAATCACTTCATTGAATCCAAGTCGGGTTTTTACGCTTACGGGCAAATTTGTCCCTTCTTTAGTCGCGACGATAATTTCACGAGCCAATTCAGGATAATTAATTAAGGCTGAACAACTTTTATTTTTTACCACCTTTTTTACCGGACAACCCATATTAATGTCAATACCATCAAATTGCCCCATTTCCGAAATCAGTTGAGCACTTTCCCTAAACTTGTTGGGATCGGAACCCCAGATTTGAGCTACGAGTTTCGTGTTTGTTTTATTAAGCCATTCACGCTCCGTATCACTTACCACGAGGCGGCTGCTTACATTTTTACGACCAATTTCGTTACAAAGTCCGTCAGTGGAAGTAAATTCGGTGAACAACACATTCAATGCCTCGGGGTCGGACACTGAACGAATCACTTCACGAAAAACAGTATCCGTTACGTCTTCCATGGGTGCCAAAGCAATGATTGGACGGGAAATATGTTGCCAAAAATTAGTCATCTTAGTTTTGCAATTTGGGTCTCAATCTGCTTTTATAAATCTTGCTGTCAGCATATTTTTGAGCATGAATCGAACGCACTTTTACTTGCTCCTCTTTAGGCAAATGATAAATAGTCTGACACTCGTTGCAGCAACAGCCTTCATATTTCTGACTACATTCAGCGCATTGGATAAACAGCAAATGGCAATCCGTATTGGCACAATTGGTATGAGTATCGGCCGATTTTCCACATTGATGGCAGCGCGAAATCACCTGTCCATCAACCGATTCGCCCAGTCGTTCATCAAACACGAAATTTTTACCATAGAACTTTGATTCAATGCCCAGTTGCTTAATTTGTTGAGCATACTCAATAATGCCACCATAAAGTTGTGAAACATTCTCAAAGCCATTGTGAATCAGGAACGAACTAGCTTTCTCACAACGAATGCCACCCGTGCAATACAACAAAAACTCTTTGTCTTTATCATCCTTATATTTATCCAACACCATCTGAATTTCTTCCCGAAAAGTATCCACATCGGGACAAAATGCATTTTTGAAATGACCTATCTCACTTTCGTAATGGTTACGCATATCTACAACAATAGTTCCGGGTTTATCAATAGCTTCGTGAAACTCCAGTGCTGTAAGGTGTTTCCCTACTTTCGACAAATCGTAGGTATTGTCATCAAGTCCGTCTGCCACAATTTTTGGTCGCACTTTGATGGTGAGTTTATAGAATGATTTGCCATCATCCTCAATTGCCCATTTGATAGGCACGTTATACAATTCGGGAATGGAATACAAAATGCCTAAAAACTGATCTATGTTATGCTCCGGCACACTCATTTGTGCATTAATACCTTCGTGAGCCAAATAAATTCGGCCAAAACAGCCCAATGCATCTAAATTTCGGTATAAATCATTTCTGAACTCCAGGGGGATTTCAATGTTGAAGTATTTATAAAACGAAAGTGTTTTACGTTTAAACGTTTCAGTCATCAATTGCTCTTTGAGTATTCTTTTGTCAATCCGGTTCTCTAACATATTGATATTTTCTAATTACATTCTGATAATCTGAACTAAAACAACAAGTCCGGGGCATTGTTTATTCCGACCAAAAATTTAGGAAGAATAATAAAGTATTTTAGCAACTTATATCTTTCATAGGCAATATTATTTGTCTATCTTTGCGTTCAATTAGTAAGTGCAGTTCATTGATACATAAAGTTCAATAAGTCTGCACTTTATATTTTACAGAAACCCCACACCTCAAAAATATATTATGATTTTATTTTTCCGAACCCCTGCCCAACATGTTTACGCTGTTCAGTCTGCCGACCCACTCAAAGTGGCTGATGTTCATAAGTTAGAATGGCTGTTTAGTGAAGCAATGTTGCTCGAATCTTCCCATGTCGAAGGAAATTACGTCGGCCCGCGCCGCGAAATGATAACCCCCTGGAGTACGAATGCCGTTGAAATCACCCAAAACATGGGAATTTCCGGCATTATTCGTATAGAAGAGTACAGTCTGGTTCCAAGTACTCCTTCGGCCAAAGGCGGTTTGGAATACGACCCCATGCTTCAACGCATTTATACCGGTTTAAATCAGGAAATTTTCACGGTAAACAAACTGCCGGAACCAATTCTGGAAATTGATGATATTGCTGCTTACAGTGCGCAGGAAGGTTTGGCCTTAAGCCCTGACGAAGTTGCTTACCTGAACGGAATAAGTGAAAAGGTAGGTCGGAAACTCACTGACAGCGAGGTTTTCGGATTTTCGCAGGTAAATTCTGAACACTGCCGTCACAAAATTTTTAACGGTCAATTTATCATCGATGGCGAAGAAAAGGAACTGACTTTGTTCAAAATGATTCGCAAAACATCGGAAGAAAATCCAAACAAACTGGTTTCGGCTTATAAGGATAATGTGGCTTTCAATGCCGGTCCTAAAATTGAGCAGTTTGCTCCGGCAAGTGGCGACAAACCTGATTATTTCCAAACAAAAGAAATTGAATCGGTTATTTCATTGAAAGCCGAAACACATAACTTCCCAACTACCGTTGAGCCATTCAATGGTGCAGCTACCGGAGCAGGTGGTGAAATTCGTGACCGCCTGGGCGGAGGAAAAGCGAGTTTACCCATTGCCGGAACTGCAGTTTATATGACTTCATACGCTCGTAACGACAATTCACGCAGTTGGGAGAATGCCATTAACCCACGTAAATGGTTGTATCAAACACCTGAACAAATCCTTATTAAAGCTTCTAACGGAGCATCTGATTTTGGAAATAAATTCGGTCAACCGCTTATCTGTGGTTCGTTGCTGACTTTTGAGCACGAAGAAAACGATAAAAAATTCGGTTACGACAAAGTAATTATGTTGGCCGGTGGTGTTGGTTTCGGAACCATGCGCGACGCCTTGAAAGGTGAAGTTGGCGTAGGCGAAAAAGTAGTGGTAATGGGTGGCGACAACTACCGCATTGGTATGGGTGGTGCTGCCGTATCGTCTGTTCAAACAGGTGAATACGACAATGCCATTGAACTAAATGCCGTACAACGTGCCAACCCTGAAATGCAAAAACGTGTTTCGAACGTAATTCGTACATTGGCTGAGGCCGATACAAACCCAATTGTTTCTATCCACGACCACGGTGCAGGCGGTCACCTGAACTGTTTGTCGGAATTGGTAGAAACTACTGGTGGTAAAATTGATTTATCAGCGCTTCCAGTTGGCGATTCAACACTTAGTGCCAAAGAAATTGTGGGTAATGAAAGTCAGGAACGTATGGGATTTGTACTTCCTGAATCTGCTATTGAAGGCGTACGCCGCATTGCCGAACGCGAACGTGCTCCGATGTATGTGGTAGGCGAAACTACCGGTGATATGAATTTTGTATTCGAACAAGCCGATGGCAAAAAACCTATCGATTTACGTCTGGATTACATGATTGGTAAACCGCCACGTACAATTATGAATGACAGCACCATCGAAGAAAATTATGCTCCGATTGAAATTAGCGAAGATAAATTACAAGAATATATTCAAAACGTATTGCAGGTAGAGTCTGTTGCTTGTAAAGATTGGTTGACAAACAAAGTAGACCGTTCGGTAACAGGCAAAATTGCCCGTCAACAAACTGCGGGTGAAATTCAATTGCCATTGAGCGACCTTGGCGTTGTAGCTCTGGATTACCGTGGAAACGTGGGTATCGCCACTTCTATTGGTCACGCACCACTGGCTGCTATGGTAAATGCCGAAGCTGGATCTGTTTTGGCTGTTGCCGAAGCATTGACTAACATCGTTTGGTCTCCATTGACCGACGGATTGGACAGCGTTTCATTAAGTGCAAACTGGATGTGGCCTTGTAACAATCCGGGTGAAGATGCCCGACTTTACAAAGCCGTTGAAGCTTGTAGCGATTTTTGTTGCTCATTAGGCATCAATATTCCTACCGGAAAAGATAGTTTGTCAATGACTCAAAAATATGGTAACGACAAAGTATTCTCACCCGGAACGGTGATTATCTCGGCCGGTGCGGAAGTTTCGGATGTAAAGAAAACTGTATCGCCCGTATTGGTAAATGACGAGAAAACAGCGGTTTATTACGTTGATTTTTCATTCGACAAACACAAACTGGGCGGTTCGGTATTGGCTCAAACATTAAACAAAATTGGCGACGAAGTACCAACCGTACAGGACGCCGAATACTTCAAAGCTGCTTTCGACAGCATTCAGGAGCTCATTGGCAAAGGTTTAATTCTTGCAGGACACGATATTTCGGAAGGTGTACTAATTACCGCATTGCTCGAAATGTGTTTCGGAAACGCCAACGGTGGTTTGAATGTAAATCTGGATTACATTGCCGAAAATTCATTGGTAACCATGTTATTTGCCGAAAATCCGGGCGTATTGATTCAGGTAAAAGATA
>JBAWXD010000105.1:0-12439 GCA_037144275.1 Paludibacter sp.
AATGAAGTAGCTTATGCACTATTTCTTACAAATAATTTAAATGTATCTCGACAATATTTCGACGAACTCCTAAATCCTAATTGTGAAGTTAACAAAATCGAAGATGACTTCTATAAGATTTATTCTATTTTACCTCCTACAATCAGTAGAGATTTGTTAAGAAAGTCTTTATCTCCAAAATTCACAGAAAAAGATAAAGAATTATGCAGGATTTTAAATCGATTAGAATCTGAGTCATTTCACCAATCAATTGCAGCTTTAGAGGGAAAAGGATTTGAAAACTATTTATTAAGAAATTCTGAACTTTATGGTGAATTATTTCCTTTTTTGATAATCTTCGTTCTTCTACTGTCAATATATCTAATAAGAAAGTACAATAAACAAAATATAAAAATCAAAAATATGAACGCTTTAACTAACACCGATTTCCATTTTGATGGACAGACAAATGTGTATCACGGCAAAGTACGTGATGTTTACTCCGTAAAAAACGATTTACTCGTTATGGTTGCCACCGATCGTATTTCGGCTTTCGATGTGGTTTTGCCCAAAGGAATTCCGTTTAAAGGTCAAATGCTGAATCAGATTGCAGCCAAATTCCTTGATGCTACTGCTGATATTGTGCCAAACTGGAAACTGGCCAGTCCGGATCCAATGGTAACGGTTGGACTTCGTTGCGAAGGATACCCGGTAGAAATGATTGTACGCGGTTATTTGTGCGGAAGTGCCTGGCGAACCTATAAAAGTGGCGTGCGTACAATTTGCGGCGTAAATATTCTTGACGGCATGCGCGAAAACCAACGTTTCCCGCAACCCATCATTACTCCTACTACCAAAGCGGAACTTGGTCGCCACGACGAAGATATAACCCGTGAAGAAATCCTGAGTCAGGGTTTAGTGTCTGTAGAGGAATATGAAGCATTAGAAAAATACAGCATGGCATTGTTCATGCGTGGAACCGAGATTGCTGCGAAACGTGGATTAATTCTGGTTGATACAAAATACGAATTTGGTCGTCGCGATGGTAAAATTTACCTGATTGACGAGATCCACACACCTGATTCTTCCCGCTATTTCTATGCCGAAAGCTATCAGGAACTTTTCGAAAAAGGCGAACCACAGAAACAACTTTCCAAAGAATTTGTCCGCGAATGGCTGATGGATAATGGTTTTCAAGGTAAAGACGGTCAGCAAGTGCCGGAAATGACTCCGGAAATTGTAACAGGAATAAGCGAACGATATATCGAATTATTTGAAAACATCACTGGAGAAGCCTTTGATAAAGCTGTTATAGATGATATTACAGCACGTATCAAAAAAAATGTTGTGGAATATCTGAAATTGCAATAAATTATCAATGTTCAATTTTCAATTTCCAATGAATTGATTACCAAAGGAATTACATTTTGGTTTCTTTTGAGAAAATTGAAAATTGAATTATTAGAAATTAAATCTTGTTTCGCTATTTGGTAGTTTCGCGAAAAGCACTATCTTTGCAGCGCCTTACGAAATTAAGACGTATCACTGGAGAGATGGCAGAGTGATCGATTGCAGCGGTCTTGAAAACCGCCGTACTGCAAGGTACCGGGGGTTTGAATCCCTCTCTCTCCGCAAATAACATTTCAAAATGTAGTAAAAGCCTGCAAAATCAATGATTTGCAGGCTTTTATGTTTTTTACAGGTCACAAAATATTCAATATATATCAATCTGTAGGTGCTGAATTCGGTGGACTCAAAAACAAAAACATTACCTCCACCGAATTTGGACTAAAAGTGTTTATAATCAAGCAGCTCAATTTTTTAACATCTTGATTTGGAATCAAAAAGTAAGTTTTTTTGAAACTTTTTAAAGGTTACCACAATGAACACAAAACTATCCGTTCTCTTCTTCGTGGTTTTAATTTATTTGCATTAGGTAGATTTTCTATCTACAACCTAACATAATCAGATTCAATCGTATAGATTAAATGTTCATCAATCTTCAATTCAGCAGCAAACTCCCTGAATTTACCTACAGCATTGCTTACCATATCAATTAAAGACTTATAATCCGGGATATCATTTCGCTTAGCAATTGTTTCCAAATCCTCACGGGTTATACCTTCGGTTTTACCATTAATACTCATAGAATGTTTGTTCATATATGCCGGAGCTGTGAAATCTACCCCGTATGTCAAATCATAAGCCGGAGACAAGCGCCATATACCGTCAGGAGTCATGCAGAAGCTGAAGTTTTTGGAATGGTCATCCACATTACGTGCAATCACATTAAATACCATCTGAAGATATTGTTGCCGACTGTCCTCGTATGGTAAATTAAGCCTGCGTATTAAAGCAAACAAATCTTCGTAACTATCACTTCCCGGAGACATGGCAGCTAACGTTTGTGTGTGAATCCGGTCATTTCCGACACGGTCAAACCGACGGGTCAGAAAATGTGTAATATTTCCATACGAACGTAATTCGGAAGGCATCATTTTTATTCCCGCAGCCAAAGCCATCTGATAATAAACATACTCCAACCTGGCTAATGGATAAGATGAATTATCATCGTATTTGAGAATAAAATGTTCAAATCCTTCAGGGATATTTCCCTGGCCGGAAATCACCTCATTTGTAAATTTATTTACAGCAACAATTGCCTTCGGTCGTTTTCCACCCGGCGATGAACTGATTTTAATCAAATCCTGCCAAAGAATTGAATTTTCTGCATTGAGTACCGTTGTTTTCCGTTGATTTAATACTTGTTTGGCAAACTTATAGAGGTGTTCAATATCTACCGAAAAAACGGAGTCATCACCTAACTTCTGAGCGGGTTGATATTCAAGGGCACCCATTGCCCGACTGCCAATAAACGAAAGATGATCAACAGGACTTACATTCTTTGTCGAAATATGATTATCACGAAGCCATGCGCTGAAGAGTGAATGACCCCATTTATCGGGGAGTGAATCTGCAATCATAGGTGGAAGACCCAGATACAATTTATCTTTTTCGCCAGTCCAGGGAATATGTTTCTGGCTACGTGGGGAATTAATGGACATAGTCAGTGGAGCAATATCCAAGCCTTTGACTAGAAATTCCGATTCATATTCAAAAACAGCTAAATCTGCTTTCTTATCCCATGAAAGATACCCCACAGGCATTCCCCATAGTTTTACCATTACTACATTCGTATCCATAATTATTTCCCTTTCTGTTGTTTTTTAAATAATGTACGAGGACTTTCAGGTAGTTCTGGCAACAGTTTCTCAATTTCGTCAAGACTGTTGATGGCTCGTAATAATTTGATAAACGAAGCCATCGTTACCCCGGTAGAAGAACTATTCTCAAAAGAACTGATCGTAAATACACTTAATCCTGATTTTTCTGATACTTCTTTTTGAGTGTATCCCATTCGTTTACGATAGTCACTGTATCGTTTTCCCAGTTGTCGGATAATTTCACTTCCCGATTGTTCATAAATGTCATTAAACATAGTCAATAATTTTTTTTACAAATATAGATATATCTACAATAATATCCAAATATATTCCAATAATTTAGATATATCTATAATAAATACAACAAGACTATCAACTTTATATTCCAATTCTGTTGTCCGTTGCGTTTATTTTTGTCGTATTACGCTAAACAATAAAATATTGCTGCACAGCATTTTCAAATTAACACAACACTAATTGAATTATTCCGTTTAATGTATATTTAAACTATATGTTGCACGGAATTATCAACCACCCTATAGTTATTCCATCATTTCCTCCGCAATAAATATGAATAGAGTGCTGTATATCAAATTGATATACAGCACTCTATTTTTTTAGATTAAATTTTGGGGACTAATTATATATAATTTTCATCGAGAACTTAAAGATTAGTTGGTAATGGTATAGAACCACTACTCTAAATCCTTCATTTTCGTATAAACTTCTGAATTCCCTGCATTTCGTTGTTAAGAACTTTTACAAAATAAATGCCTTGTGAGAGATTTAGTATGTCTAACTGAATGGTTTCAGTCTGAATTCCTGTATTATCTAGTTTTTTCTCTATGTTGTATAACTCAACTCCGGACAGATTAAACAATATAATATTAATTTTGCCAGCTGTTGGAACACTGAATTTCAGCGTCACATTAGCTGTGGCAGGTTTTGGGGTTAAAGTAAGCGACAAAATAGTATTCTCCAAGGGGTTTTCTATCCCAGTAGTTACATTTGGTGGAGTCAAATACTTCTTAAAAAAATTATAAACTGTGATTAGCGAAGCACTGGTTTGTGGAACAGCATGACCGGTTCCATAGTTTGTTATCAACGAAGTCGGAACGCCCAATAGATCCAATTTAGCTTTGAATTGAGTAATTTGATCCTGATAATACAATGCATCATTCGTATTGTAAAAAAAAATAACCGGAGCGGATGCAACAGTTTCTGCCAAATATGCTGAACCTTGTGATTCCCACAGTGCAGTATTACTTGCCAGGGTTCCCCAGGCCAATGGGCAATTCGTTGTGAGAGCACCAATGTCACTCTCGGCAGTGTTATATATTTGTGTATAATCAAAAACACCTGAACCAAGCGCAGCAACCTGGATTGCATCGGATGTACCAACGTACAAACCTGCATTTGTAAAATTTGCGACTGATCTATCACCTACAGCCATCGATCCCGCAGTCGAACCACGTGAAAATCCAAAGACAGCTATTTTACCTGAAAGTCCTAATCCAGCTCCCAGAACACGTAGGGTACGCACTGCTGACTTCACCTTTTGAGCCGCATCGGGATTTGTTTCGTATGAAGCGTATACTTTATTCGCTCCTGCAAGCGGTTTTCCATTTCCCCAGTTACAGTACTTCGGATGATCTGCCATAGCCCATGCAATACCGTTAGCCGGAGCACCTTCCAAAAATGAATCATTAAAACCTGCCAGTGTATTTCCCAGATTCAAGCGTTGATCTTTATAAATGTCAGTAAGTTTCGCCAATGTACCATCATAATTTGGGTAGCTGTTGCTGTATGAAAAGGATAAAACCACAGGCACAGGGACTGAAGCGTTGGCCGGATAAATAATGTCCATGTGCAATGAATCACCCACTGTGTAATGCGTATCAACATTATATACAGTCGGATCGTCTTTAAAATAAGCTATGTCGCGTGCAATCCTATAGCCTTCGAACAGAATATAGGATTTATATTTCGAACAAGTAGTGAACCCACAGAATGAACCTGCGTTTAAGGCAGAATTAATGGAAATAATGTCCGCATTGATGGTTGGAGTAACTGCTTTTGAATTGTTGGCGTAATTAAGTTCAATAACCCGATAGCCTTTTGTAAGTAACCAAGCCACATCGGTGGCATTGCTATTTTGTCCTATTTTTTTTAAGCCCAGATTTTCAAGATAAACAACTGTCAGATAACCGCCACTATAATCCTTGATTGGTATTGAAGAGTCGGTTGTTGTGTAAACGATGCTTCCTCCTGTCACAGAACTAGTCCAGTTGCCAGTTGCAGCAGCTAAAGTAAGGGGAAAAGTAAGCAGAAGTAATCCGGATAAAATGATTCGCCAGGCAGAATCAAATGCTTTTCTTAATACATACTTCATAATAAAATACTTGTTTTCAATGTATCATGACGTGAATTTTAGGCTATCGTACTCGAATTCTTTCTTATTTTTGTTCCTATCATTAAAAACCTATTTATTTTATCCGTAAAATATTTTAACTTTACAAAAGTTCAACTTTTAGCGCTCAAACTTCTGGTTGAGGGGATTTCATGCTAAGCCAATAATTATGAGTTGAAAGGGATAAAGGCTATACAAGAATTATCTTCTACTCATAAATCACCTTTGATAAAGACAGCTTACAAATGCAAAATCCGTAGATATGTTCATTGTCACGCAGAAATGTAACCCAATAATATCCTGCTGATTGCTTGCCGGACTGTAAGGTTTTAATTTTCTGACCAGCCGGATTAAACAAGCTTATGACAACATTTTCGGTATTTGCAAGCGAATAACTAAGGAACTGAAAGCATGAGTAATAATACAATATGATTATACTATAAAAATGCCACACCTTACTATTGATGTGGCAAAAAAGGAGAAGCAAATTTATTGAAGCGTTTAATCGTCAAAAATATCAGTTATTTCTTTGAAAGTGAATGCATAGTAAGTGGGTCAAAACCTATTCCACTAAAGGCAACCAGACCATAAATCGTTTCCCCTTTTTTTACGGTAAGGTTTATGACATCATTATCTTTCAATTCTTTATAAAACAGATTATTAGCATTATTAGCGGCGAGCATATTCCCGGCAGTCAACAAAGGTCCTAAAGCATAACCTATTGGAAAAACTGTTCCATTTAAATTAAGCTGTAAACTGGTAAATAGCAAGTACGGTAAATAGGAAGCAACTGTTTGATTTACCAACTTCCTAACTAAAAACGGCTCTTCCGGATACACCTGAGAGTTTCCAACAAAGAATCCAACATCTTTTGTAATTGTAAAACTGCTATCGGTATTATTGGTAATTTTTACCGCAATAATCTTTATACCACGCTTCTGCTCCTTTTTGGATAACTTTTCGTTTCCTCTGTCATGCAACACGTTGTATCGGTATGAAAAATCTATTCCTTTTTCAGATAAATTATTTGTGTAAGGGAGTCTGGAAGGATTAACAGGATAGTAATTTGAAGCACAACTAGTCAGAACTATAGTAATACTCAAAATCAGGAACTTGATAATATGTTTTTTCATAAATTGTTTACTAATTTTTTAATGTTATTCTACTTCTGCTTTTGGAAAAAACCGCGAATGGTCATCCGTTTTTACTTCCGGAGCTTTCGGCTTTTCAACCTGTACTTTTATTGCCGGAATTTCATTACGGAATCGGTTTAGCCTTTTTGTGAGGTCAGGATGCGAAGATGATTTTTCTGAAAACCATTTCCAAAAACTGCTTTCGTTCTGAATTTGAGACAGATATTCATCCAGGTTCACATTTTTGTAAATTGATTTGCCTGAAGCAAGCAGCAACAATCCATTTTTCAATCCGGCAGGACAAAGCGCATAACCGATATTATCGCAGGTATTCTCGCAAGCTCTTGAATAAGCCGAACCTAAAAATGGAATCAATGCCGATGGAAATAATAACAGACTCTTAAACATGTGTTTACGTTTAATATGACCAAGCTCATGTCCGATAATAAACCAAAGAATATTTTTATCTTTTTCGAGCGCTGTTTCTACAATTTCGGAGTAAAGTACAATATAATTATGTCCTAAAAACCTTGATGCAAAAGCATTTAACACTCCACCCGACTGCATAATATATACACTTGGTACATATTTCAATCCGAGCATTTCCGATTGTCTTAGCACATTTTCATAAATTTCAGGAAACTGTTTATTGCTCAACTTAATGGCATTTCCTTTTAAATGTCCGATAAGCAATCCAAAACGAAAAAACAGATAAACACAAAAAAGTATCACATAAATGTATATCAGATACACCGATGATGCCAATTGTGGATTTTCAATGTCAAACGAGGCCATAATACCCCATACAATTAAAAAATACAATCCGGCACTAAAAATTAATCTTAAAACAAAATACACATTTTCTTTCGTGCTTAGCTCATATTCGAGTCTTGATTCCATAATACAACTAAATTAATTTTATAAGATGAACATTTTATTGAAGTGCAAATTTATGAAAGAAACTTAACATATACAAGACTTTTTCAAATTGTTTATAAATTTCTTATATTTATCCAAAAAACACAAGCCGAATATTGTTTACAAAATAAACTCCTGCCCTGCTTCGGGAATTTCAATATTATGAAAACCTGATATTTCAAGCTCTTTCTGATAAAATTGCTGAACTTCATATTCGCCATGAACCAGAAAAGTTTTCTTTATTTTCGAAGCATCCTGACAACTGAGGAATGATTTCATTTCATTATAATCGCCATGGCCCGAGAATGCTTCAATTTTGGCAATATGAGCATTGACTTCATGTATTTCACCCAACACAGAAATAAAACGCAATCCAGGTTCCTGAAGACGAGCTCCAAGCGATGTGGGCGAGCAATACCCAACCATCAGAATGGTATTTCGCCAATTAGAAATATTATTGGCTATATGATGCTTTATCCGACCGGCTTCTGCCATACCTGATGATGAGATAATTATACAAGGATTTTGATGTTCGTTCAACGCTTTCGATTCGTCGACATTTTTGATATAATGGAGCGAATTGAATCCAAAAGGATCATCATCATATTTTATTGCTGCTTTTACTTCATCATTCATACATTCAGTATGTAAACGAAAAATCTCAGTAGCATTGACCGAAAGTGGACTGTCAACAAACACATCAATTTTTGGAAGTAATCCTTTATTATACAAATCGTTGAGAACAAAAACTATCTCTTGCGTTCGACCAATTGAAAAGGAAGGAATAATTAGTTTTCCTTTCTTATCCACACAGGTTTGGAGCACAATTTTCAATAAATCTTCTTCACTTTCCTTTTCTTCGGGATGCAAGCGGTTACCGTAAGTCGATTCAGTTATCAAGATATCACATTGAGGAAAAGCTGTGGGTGGAGATAATATACGATTATGTGGACGACCGATATCACCTGTAAAAGCCAGATGCACTTTTTCTCCGTTTTCTATGAGTTCCAGATTTACAACTGCGCTACCCAGCATATGACCTGAATTTGTGAATTTCACATTAATCTTGTCATTTATCTGAAAACGTCGGTTGTAAGCCACACCAATAAAGAGTTCCATGGATTTCTGGCAATCCAGCTCACTGTAAATAGGCTCAATAGGTTTAAGACCCTGTTTATCCCTTTTTTTATTGAACCATTTATTATCCAGTTCCTGAATGTGTCCGCTATCAGCCAGCATTATTGAACACAGGTCGCGGGTGGCATTGGTACAAACTACTGATCCACGAAATCCGAGTTTGTACATATACGGTATCAGTCCTGAATGATCGATATGTGCATGACTCAGAATGATATAGTCAATTGTTTCGGGTTCAAACATTAGGTTTCGGTTCAATGCATCAGTATCTAACCCTTTTCCCTGAAACATTCCGCAATCGAGCAAAATTTTCTTACCTTCGTTGGTTGTAATCAGGTGTTTGCTGCCTGTAACCTCGCGTGCTGCGCCAATAAATTTGATTTTCATGGTCTGATTTTTTTTATTGTTTTTTTACTCCTCAAAACTACATATTCTTTCTCACAAATCCTATTTTGTCGTTAAATAATTTAAATAGAGGTTCAGATTTGTTTTTTCAACAAATAATGGTATGTTCTCAGTGATTTTTCATATTCAAAAACACCGGTTTCAGGCTGTTTTATAAGTCTTTGTGTGATATTTATGCTAATTTTGCCATCTCGGCATTGCAAAATGGAAATATTGTACTAATTTTGCATCCTCATAAATGCATTATGGAGGCGTTTTATACTACACATAATTACTTGGTTGAACACGTTCAATCCCCTGTAAGGAGGGTTTTAATGGACGAAATTGACTGGACGCACCACCTGATAGGAATAAAGGGCAGTCGCGGGGTAGGAAAAACCACATTTTTACTACAGTACGCCAAAGATCATTTTGGTACCGATAGAAGTTGTTTGTACGTCAATTTCAACAGCTTTTACTTCACCGAACATACCTTAGTTGAATTTGCAGGTCAGTTTTGTGCAGCAGGTGGAAAAACCCTTTTACTTGACCAGATATTCAAATACGAAAACTGGTCGAAAGAACTCCGAGAATGTTACGATCTTTACCCCAACCTGCATATTGTTTTTTCCGGTTCGTCGGTGATGCGCCTTATTGAGGGTAATACTGATATTCAGGACATTGTAGCTTCCTATAATTTGCGAGGCTTTTCGTTCAGGGAATTTCTCAATTTACAGGCCGGAACCGATTTTCGTTTCTACTCATTGGATGATATAATACAAAACCATTCGCAAATTGCGCAGGAAATATGCAGCAAGGTTCACCCACTCGACTATTTCCCCGACTATTTACATCATGGATTTTATCCGTTTTATTTGGAAGACCGCAATTTCTCTGAGAATTTGCTCAAAACCATGAATATGATGCTGGAAGTGGATATTTTGCTGATAAAACAAATTGAGCTGAAATATCTGTCTAAAATTCGTAAGTTGCTTTATCTGATTATGAATTCGACTCCCGGAGCGCCGAATGTAAGCCAAATGAGTAAAGAAATTGAGACTTCACGGGCAACCATCATGAATTACATTAAGTACCTGAAAGATGCTCGATTGCTCAATATGCTGTATCTGGAAGGTGATGAATATCCGAAAAAACCAAATCAGGTGTATGTACAAAACACTAACCTGATGCATGCAGTTAATCCGGGCAATGTAGACAAAATTGCGGAACGCAAGACTTTCTTTTACAATGCTTTACATGCACGTCACAAAGTAAATATGTGCAAATATCAAATGGATTTCAGTATTGATCAGAAATACCATTTCAAGTGCGAAAACAGACCCGATTCAGGAAAACATTATACCAAAGCATATTATGCTGCTGATGACATTGAGATTGGAAATAAAAATGAAATACCCTTGTGGTTGTTTGGGTTTCTGTATTAGAAGCCCCCTAAATCCCCTGAAGGGGGACTTTAAGACAAATGTAAATTAAAAAACAGATAAAAAAATAAATTTTAAACAAAAACATGCTCTTTAAGCCCCCTTCAGGGGTTTGGGGGCTTTTATTACTAACAAAATGGCTAAAACAAAAAAATTTTTAACCTGTGATGGTAATCAGGCTGCAGCGCATATAGCTTATATGTTCAGCGAAGTAGCTGCCATTTATCCAATCACGCCATCGTCAACTATGGCAGAATATGTTGACGAATGGGCTGCTACCGGTCGTAAAAACATCTGGGGCGAAAAAGTACAGGTACAGGAAATGCAATCGGAAGCCGGAGCAGCTGCAGCAATGCACGGATCGCTTCAGGCCGGTGCGTTGACTACTACGTTTACAGCTTCTCAGGGTTTGTTGCTTATGGTTCCGAATATGTATAAAGTAGCCGGTGAATTACTTCCGGGCGTTTATCACGTATCGGCCCGTGCATTGGCTTCACATGCTCTTTCTATCTTTGGTGACCACCAGGACGTTATGGCTGTTCGTCAGACCGGATGTGCTATGTTTGCCACAGGTTCTGTACAGGAAGTTATGGATATGGCTGCAATAGCTCACCTTGCTTCTATCAAAACACGTGTACCGTTTGTACACTTCTTTGATGGTTTCCGTACTTCACACGAAATACAAAAAATTGAACAAATCGATCAGGAAGACCTGATTCCATTGTTGGATCAGGAAGCTCTGAAAGGTTTCCGCGACCGTGCATTGAGCCCTGAACACCCTGTTGTTCGTGGTACTGCTCAAAACGGTGATATCTATTTCCAGGCTCGCGAAGCTTGTAATCCATTCTACGATGCAATTCCAGAAGTAGTTGAAGATTATCTGAACAAACTGGCTGTTATTACCGGTCGTCAATATGGTTTGTTCGATTATTATGGTGATGCTGATGCTGATCGTGTGGTTGTTGCCATGGGTTCTTCTACTGAAGCATTGAAAGAAGGAATCGACTATCTGAATGCTAAAGGCGAAAAAGTTGGTTTAATCTGCGTTCACTTATATCGTCCATTCTCAGCAAAACATTTCTTAGCTGCTCTTCCAAAGACTGCTAAACGTATTTGTGTGTTGGATCGTACCAAAGAACCCGGAGCAACCGGCGAACCATTGTATCTTGACGTAAAAGACGTGTTGTACGGTTCTGAAAATCAACCAACAGTTGTTGGCGGACGTTACGGTTTGTCTTCTAAAGACTTCACTCCTGCTCAGGTTATTGCTATTTATGAAAACTTAGCCTTACCTGAACCAAAAAATCACTTCACAGTTGGTATCGTTGATGATGTTACTTTCACTTCACTTCCATTGAAAGATGAAATTCCAATGGGTGGCGAAGGAACTATCGAAGCTAAATTCTATGGGTTGGGTGCTGATGGTACTGTAGGTGCAAATAAAAACTCGATTAAAATTATTGGTGACAACACTGATAAATACTGTCAGGCTTATTTTGCTTACGACTCGAAGAAATCAGGTGGTTTCACTTGTTCTCACCTTCGTTTTGGTAACACTCCTATCCGTTCAACGTATTTGGTAACAACTCCTGACTTTGTGGCTTGCCACGTTCAGGCTTATCTGAACCTGTATGATGTAACCAAAGGCTTGAAGAAAAACGGAACATTCCTGTTGAACACTATCTGGAATGCAGAAGAAGTACTGAAAAACCTTCCGGTTAAAGTAAAAAAATACCTTGCTGCCAACAATATCAGCCTGTATATTATTAATGCAACTAACATTGCCGAAGAACTTGGTTTGGGTAACCGCAC
>JBAWXD010000106.1:0-12364 GCA_037144275.1 Paludibacter sp.
GTATGCTGCTTTAGCCACCCGCTTTTCTATCATTTCAGGTGAATCGGTTGCCCGTTCAATGAGTCTTTGTTGCAATGTTTCAATGCCCGGAGGAGCTATAAAAATGGAAAGAGCTCGGACATCAAACTGCTTTTTGATATTCACACCACCAACCACATCAACATCAAAAACGATATTCTTATTATTGCCGGTAATGCGTTCTACCTCAGTGCGAAGCGTACCATAATAACAATCAGGATAAACTTCTTCGTATTCAACAAACTCGTGATTATCAATCTTCTGTCTGAATTCTTCAGGACTTAGAAAATAATAGTCAACCCCATGCTGTTCTGCACCTCTTGGAGCTCTGCTTGTAGCCGAAACTGAAAATTCCAACTCCAATCCACGACCCAAAAGATACTGAACCAAGGTGCTTTTACCTGCTCCCGATGGTGCTGAAAATATAATTAATTTACCCGCCATTGATTAGTGAAAAGTTTAAAAGTGAAAAGTTTATAAAGTTGAGAAAAGTACTTTACGAACTTTCAACTTTATAAACTTTTTAACTGACTACAACACATTAAGAACCTGTTCCTTGATTTGTTCCAGATCGTCTTTCATGAGCACCACAATCTTCTGCATTTCGCTTTGATTTGATTTAGACCCAAGTGTATTTATCTCACGTCCAATCTCTTGTGCTATAAAGCCAAGTTTCTTACCCGGTGATTTTTCGTGCTGCATGGTTTCCATAAAATAGTCAAGATGATTTCGCAGACGTACCTTTTCTTCGTTTACATCGAGTTTTTCGATATAGAAGATTAATTCCTGCTCCAGGCGGTTCTTATCATAGTCGATTTTATCGGATAAAGCCTGTAGATTTTCTTCTAAACGGGCTTTAATTTTCTCTACGCGTTCCATTTCGTAAGGTGCTGTTTCTTCCAGCAACTGTCCGATATGAGCTATTTTAGCATTAAATACGCCTTCCAGTGATTTACCTTCCTGAATTCGGAACTCAGTCAACTGATCGATTGCCAATGCAATGGCTTTTTTAATCTCAACCCATTCATTATCATCCATTTCCACTGTTTCGGTCTTCATCGTCTCGGGAAGTCGTAAGAGCACTTCAAACCAGTTAGAAGGCACTTCGATACCCAAATTGACTGACAATGTTCTGATTTGGTCATAATATGCCTCCAATACAGATTGATTAATCTGGGTAACCGACTCTTTCCCTGAATTATCCACATAGAGTGATAAATCTATTTTACCACGTTCAAGTTTCTGGGATAGCTCATTACGGATTTCAATATCTTTTTCGCGATACAGTCCGGAGATACGGGTTGAAACGTCCAATTGTTTGCTGTTAAGTGACTTTATCTCAACGACAATTTTCTTATTGCCATATTCACAGGTGGCTTTTCCGAAGCCCGTCATGGATTGTATCATATTATGTAAGTTTTATTGTAAATGAGCTTGTATGGTTTGATATGCAAAAGTACAACATTTTTTTAAAGTATCAATTAATGCGCCTAACTGTCATATTTGGTACAAAAGACACAAAAATGTGTCAATTCTAACTAAAAACAGACTAGAATATTAAAATTTTTGAAAAATGTTTCTATCTTTGGCTTCCCTAATGAACATTTATATTTCTAAAATCCCAATCGATTGAAACTGTAAAATTAAACATAAAAAATAGATTCAATATTTACCGATAATTTAAAATCAAGATGGAAAAAACAAAGAAATTTCTTTTAGAAGAAAAAGATCTGCCTACCAAATGGTACAACATTGTTGCTGAACTGGTTAACAAACCTATGCCTATGTTGCATCCGGGAACCAAACAGCCGTTGACGATTGATGATTTAACGCCCTTATTTGCAAAAGATTTAGCAGAACAGGAATTGAATCAAACTGATGTATGGATCGATATTCCTGAAGAGGTACGTGAGAAATTAAAAATATACCGCCCCACTCCATTAGTACGTGCATACAATCTGGAAAAAGCGTTGGATACTCCCGCTCATATTTATTTCAAAAATGAAAGCGTTAGTCCGGTTGGTTCACACAAGCTGAATTCAGCACTGGCACAGGCTTATTATTGCAAAAAAGAAGGAACAACCAACATTACCACCGAAACAGGTGCAGGACAATGGGGAACAGCTTTATCGCTTGCTGCTAAAATGTTCGGTTTGGAGCTGGCTGTATATATGGTAAAAATCAGCTACGAACAAAAACCCTATCGTCGCTCACTGATGCAAACATGGGGAGCGCAGGTTATTCCATCTCCGAGTATGTCGACTAAAGCCGGACGCGCCATTATCACCGAACATCCTAATTATCAGGGAAGTTTGGGTACAGCTATTTCGGAAGCTATTGAACTGGCTATGAGTACTCCTAACTGTAAATATACTCTTGGAAGTGTGTTGAATCACGTTTCACTACACCAGACTGTTATCGGACTAGAAGCTGAAAAACAAATGGAAATGGCCGGTGAATATCCGGATGTTGTGATTGGATGTTTTGGTGGTGGTTCTAATTTCTCCGGAATTGCATTTCCATTTATGCGTCACAACATTAAAGAAGGTAAGAAAACACGCTTCGTTGCTGCAGAACCTTCATCCTGTCCAAAACTGACACGCGGTAAGTTCCAATATGATTTTGGAGATGAAGCAGGCTATACGCCCCTTTTGCCAATGTTTACACTGGGTCACAACTTTGCTCCTGCACATATTCATGCCGGTGGACTTCGCTATCATGGTGCCGGAACGATTGTTAGTCAGTTGATGAAAGATAATTTAATGGAAGCAGTTGATATTGAACAACTGGATTCATTTAAAGCCGGTGTTTTGTTTGCACAGACCGAAGGGATTGTTCCAGCTCCGGAATCGGCTCACGCTATTGCAGCAGCTATCAACGAAGCATTGAAATGCAAGGAAGAAGGCACAACCAAAACTATTTTGTTCAACCTATCAGGACATGGATTGGTGGATATGGCTGCTTACGATCAGTATCTGGCTGACGATTTGGTAAATTATTCATTGTCGGATGCTGATATTGCTGCCAACCTGAGTAAAATTTCCGGTTTGGGTGAATAAGCAACCTGAAACAAAGCACTTCCTGATACTAATATGAAAAAGGCTTCGAATTAAATTTCGAGGCCTTTTTGTTTGATTAGAAATCAGTTACTTTCTCTTTTTTATAATCAATATGAGTAATCAACCGTAATGAAGTGTCTTTAGTCATATAACTCCATGCCCAGTTGAAAAAGATAATCAGTTTGTTTCTCACACTCAGAATCAACATGAGGTGTAAAAACATCCAGACATACCAAGCAAATACACCTTTGAATTTTATAAACGGCAGTTCTACAACAGCTTTGTGCTTTCCAATGGTTGCCATCATTCCCATATCGTGGTATTCATATTCATTGAGTTCAGCTGTTTCACTTTTCATTGATTTAATAATATTGTCACCCAATACTTTAGCCTGATTAATAGCCACGTTAGCAACCTGTGGGTGACCATTCGGATATTTATCAGTAACCATATAAGCTACATCACCCAATGCGTAGATATTATCCATCCGTTTTAGTTTGTTGAACCTGTCCACCACATATCTGTTTTTAAAAACATCTTCTGAATCAAGCCCTTCTATTATATTTCCGGTAACACCTGCAGCCCATATTACATTTTTTGATGGAATGGTTTCACCGGTATTCAACACAGCCACATTGCCATCGTAGGATTGAATAAGTGTTTCGGTTTTTACAATCACACTCATTTCTTCCAGATACTTACGCGAAGCTGCTTTTGATTCGTCACTCATATTATTGAGTGTATATTTGCTGCCTTCGAGCAAAATAATATTGAGTTTTGAGAAATCTATATTATGGTAATCCTTAGGCAATACGTTCTTTTTTAGTTCGGCAAAAGCACCCGAAAGTTCCACTCCTGTTGGTCCACCTCCAACAATGATGATATTCATCCATGCTTGTTTCTCTTCTTCACGGGCAAAAATCTCTTTTTCAAAGCTAAATAGTATTTTGTTGCGAATTTCAATTGATTCCTGTGTACTTTTCATAGAGAAAGCATTTTCACTCATCTGCTTATTTCCAAAAAAGTTTGTTTTACAACCCGTAGCAATCACCAAATGATCGTAGGTAATAGTGCGGTCATAGGCAGTCATTATTTTTTGCTCAATCGGATCAATGCTGGTTATATCAGCCATGCGAAAATCAACATTCTTACTTTTCTGAAATATCTTACGAAATGGAAATGAGATACTTGACGGCTCAAGGCGACCACTTGCCACCTGATAAAATAATGGCTGAAACTGATGATGGTTTTGTTTGTCAACCAAAATCACCTTCAAATCAGCCTTCATTAATTTTTTAGCCAGTTGTAGTCCTGCAAACCCTCCTCCAACAATAACAACTTTATTCCCCTTTTTAAAACCAAGTTCACCCATAAGTACATTCTATTTCATTTTAAAACTTACTCTACTAACAACAAAAATGACGAATTGTTGACAAATAAAGATTTTTTTCTTTAATTTGCTTTTGCATTTATTATATTCGTTTGTATATCAACACACTACAAAAATAGGTAAATTTTAGAAAATAATCTTTATCTTTGCAAAAAAAGCAGGTCGGTTTGTCGCTCCACCTCTGGTGGGGAGGAAAGTCCGGGCAACGCAGAGCACCATATTTCCTAACGGGAAGCTGTTTGTGAGAGCAGAGTAGTGTAACAGAAAATAACCGCTTCAAAAAACTTTTTTCCTTTTATCCCTCTCCTTTGGAGAGGGTGTAGGGAGAGGTCGGCGGAGTAAGGGTGAAAAGGTGAGGTAAGAGCTCACCGGGTTTCGTGGCAACACGTAATGCCGTACGCCTTATGGGTTGCAAGATCAAGTATACCAACGCATGTAGGGTTGCTCGCCCGATGTTGGAGGGTAGATTGCTGGAGGCATAAGGTGACTTATGTCCAAGATAAATGACAGACACTTTGCGCAGGCAAAGTACAAAACCCGGCTTACAGACCTGCTTTTTTTGTTTAGTTAATTGGATATTGGGAATTGTTTAGTTTAAAATTGAAATAATGCCAAAATCATTCGCATTTATAGTTCATATTTATCAGTTTCTGCGCTACGAAATCTGGCAGCAAACTGAATTCGAGTTATCCGGTTTCAAACGGGGTCTTTATCGTTTTATAAAGACGCTTATTGTGGCTATCAGAGGTTTCATAGTCGACAATTTATATATTCGTGCTTCTGCCCTGGTTTACTCCATTCTGTTTGCTATTATCCCACTTTTTGCACTGATTATTGCTATTGCAAAGGGCTTTGGATTTGATAAAACTATTGAAGAGTCGCTGGAAGGCACTTTAGTCGGTCAGGTTCAGGTTATTCCAACCATTCTTGACTTTGTTTCACGTTATCTGAAAGCAGCACAAGGGGGCATTTTTATTGGTGTGGGACTGATTATTTTGCTCTGGTCGGTCATGAGCCTTTTTCGTCAGATTGAAAAGGCATTCAACAGTGTATGGCAGGTAAAAAAACAGCGGCCTTTTAACAGGCAACTTAGTACCTATCTTTCATTGGTACTGATTATTCCTTTTCTGATAATATTTTCGAGTGGGTTATCCATCTTTTTCAACTCAAAGATTTCCCAACCCTTTATTTATGATGTACTGACACCCTTTCTTCGCTTCAGCGTGAAATTTACTCCATATATTGTCAATTGGATAGTTTTTACAGTTTTATATCTGGTGATTCCGAATACACGTGTAAAATTCTCCAATGCTGTTATTGCCGGACTGGTTGCCGGAACGCTTTTCCAGCTTTTTCAATTAATGTACATACACGGACAAAATTACCTTTCGCGCTATAATGTGGTATATGGTGGATTTGCAGCTATTCCACTTTTATTTATTTGGTTACAGGTTTCGTGTCTGATTGTTCTTTTCGGGGCTGAAGTATCCTATGCTTCGCAAAATATACAAAACTTTGAATATGAGTTTGATACAAATCATATCAGCACACGTTATAAAAATTTTCTGACTCTTTTTATTAGTTTTGTGATTGTAAAACGCTTTGAAGCACAGGAACCCGCATTAACAGCTGAAAACATTGCCCACGAGTACAGATTACCCATTCGAATAATAAACCAACTGATTGCCAAGTTAGTGGAAGTTTCTGTATTGGTTGAAGTTACTGAAGGTAAAACTACAACCTTCCTGCCTGCTTTCGATATTAACCGGCTTACTGTGAATCTATTGTACAGCAAGTTAGACAATAATGGTTCAGAACTCTTTCTTTCCAATAAAAATGAATCGCTCGATTCATTCTGGCAAAAAACATTGAATCTCAAAGAACTTTCGGACGAAAGTACCAAGCATATACTGCTTAAGGATTTGTAGAAAACATACAATAAACCAATAAAAAAGTCGCTTCCAAAGTATGGAAACGACTTTTTTGTTGAGCCTCTTGTCGGATTCGAACCAACGACCCCGAGATTACAAATCACGTGCTCTGGCCAACTGAGCTAAAGAGGCAAGTGGGTAAGCCCCCTGCATCGCACCGCTACAACCATCTACCCTTGCTGCGATCAAGCCCTGGGGGAGTTCGAAGGGAGCTGGTCGTGCAGGACTTACCCGGCACAAAAGTACTGCTTTTTGCCGAATTTACAAAGCAAAGACTGTTTATTTTTTATTGTATTCCCCTACTCTATTCATTTTCAGAAAGCTATTCCGAAATTTATTTTTTTGAAAATAAAAAACCGGAACTAAAATAGCTCCGGTTTGAAGTATGAAATGCAAATATTACGGCAGATAAAAGCGAAAAATTCATACTTATTAGTTTAATCCCAAAGGATAAGAATAGTTTTGAGTGAAATATATGTTATCAATACAAACATAAGTTGGCGTATTAATCCATTGACCTTTATCGCTCGAATCGAAATCAAATGATACTTTATCCACTTCTCCAAGGGAAGTCAAGTCCACGATGGTCCATGTTTTCAATATAAAGGTCTTTCCATTTCTGAAATCGGCCAGATAATAATCCACCGAACCGCTTTGAACATTGTTCTTATATCCGATAATTGACACTTTGAACCAATCGCCTGCTACAAATTTTCTACTGAAAGCATTTCCATTTACAAGGGTACGATAAGTATAAGTGCTGTTATTCAACATCATACTTTTAATAGTAAAATAGCCAAACGGATCTTTTGCGCAAGTGAATCTTCCATTTCCATATACAACTCCATACTTTGTTGATATATAGTTACTTTCAGGTGCTCCAGTGCCGGATATTGAGCTGTACTGATTTGTATAATCTCCGCTAACAGTATCAGTTTGAGCCGAACAAACAATTCCACCATTCCAAATTCCACCGCTATTAACTGAGAAAACTCCATTGCCATTTACAAATTTGGCATTTGTAGAATCAACAGTAACGTTGTCTGAAGGCAAATTTACTGTTTCAAAATCGTCCAGCGAAAGCTTTGACTCTAGTTTTGGTTCTGGTTGACAAGCGCTAAATAGAATTGCTACAATAGCAATAGCGTAAAGAAAATTAGTTTTTTTCATTTTGGTAATTTGTTGATTATTAGTAATATAAAAACAGAATTGACTCTATAAAAAATACGCCAATGCAACAGGATACAACAAATAACAACAATGAAAAATAAAGAAGATGCACGCACAAGATGTGTCCATGTTCTTTTTGCTATTAATCCCGAAAGCAAAAAACATAAAAGCTGAAAATGGCAGGTCTTCTGACTTACTCCCGTAATTGAACGCCTTCCCATTCTTAGTGGACAGTGACCAATGGACAGTTGACAGTGAAGAGTTTTCTTCTGTTGTCTTTTGTCTGTAGTCTGTTGTCTTTCAAACAGTGGCAAAAGTGTTGTTCAATACGTTTTCCTCTTTCTCCCTCTCCTCAAGGAGAGGGTTGGGGTGAGGTTGGAGTCTACAGCAGCGGGTACTGTTCCGGAATTTGACCGGATTCCCTTTTATCAATCCAACGAAGGTTGTTTCGATACCAAAATCTGCTGCAAAAGTATGGAAAAAATTCTTTTGTCCCTAATTTAAACAGTACATTTTTATCAACAATAAATTATAACTCTGATTTTCAAGAGTTCATAAAATTTTCAACTATCAACTGTCAACTATCAACTAAATTGGCTATTTTTGACCTTCAATTAAGCAAGTTAAGTACATGCTAATATTTATCACCTAGTCCACAATTGATTTGAAATGAAGATATAAGACTAATAACAGCATATGGAACATCCCGATATTCGGGAGTATTATCCCGAATATCGGGATAATTTCAGATCGCGCAAAAGTATCGTCAGATACTTTTACTATGTGAACTAAGTCTTTTTTATTATCAATTTTCTATGTGTACTATTGTGGTAGAAATATATCATTAAATATTTTAAACTACTTATGAACAAGGAAACCCGACAATTTATTACTGATAATATAGGGGCTGATATCCACCAATTAGCTCTTCAGTCAGCCCGTTATCTACTGGTTGATATGCCCTTAGCTATCCGCCAAATTAATGGAAAACAAAAAATAAAGTCGAAAATTCCCTTGTTTTTCAGCACCGATGACATTTTATATCCCATACAACTTTCGTTAGAGCAAAGCTCTTCACAATCAACTGCTTACTACAAATCGAGCCTTTGCGAAGGCAATACACTTGTTGACCTTACGGGTGGATTCGGAATCGATTGTTACTTTATGTCCAAAAATTTCAGTCAAGTGACTTATGTTGAGCGACATGAGGAATTATGCGAACTGGCACGTCATAATTTCAAGGCATTAGGACGAAAAAATATTGAAGTAATTCATGCCGATTCCGAAAAACATCTGGCACAAATGGAAAAAGTTGACTGGATTTTTATCGATCCCGCCCGACGAAGCGAAAGTGGCAAAAAAGTAGTCTTTCTGTCCGACTGCGAACCGGATGTTTCTGCACTCGCTCCTCTTCTGCTTAAAAAAACCGGCCATGTGATGATTAAACTATCACCCATGCTCGATATTACTGCTGCTGTGCGCGAATTACCCACTACTGCTGAGATTCATATTATCAGCGTGGAAAATGAATGTAAGGAAGTATTGCTTATTTTGAATCAATCCACTGATAATCAAAAGAAAATCAGGACAATAAATATCAGTAAAAACAAAGCAGATCAGGTTTTTGAGTTCAGCGCAGACGAGGAAGCGAATGCTATAGTCGGTTTTACTTCCGAAATATCAAGTTACTTATACGAACCGAATGCAGCTGTAATGAAAAGCGGAGCTTTTAAATCTGTAGGAAGCAGATTCGGTTTGAGTAAACTCCACAGCAATACCCACTTATACACTTCAGCTAAACTGATGGTTGACTTTCCGGGACGAATATTTGAAGTGCAGAAAGTATGGGGAAGTACGAAAATAGAATTGAAAGAACTTGCCACAACAGCTCCTAAGGCTAATATAAGCACCCGTAACTACCCCCTCCCCGTTGACGAACTCCGCAAAAAGCTGAAAATCAAAGAAGGTGGCGAAGTTTATTTATTTGCCTGCACGCTGAATAACGAGCAGAAAGTGATTGTGGAATGTGGGAAAGTGTGAGGATTATTTTCTAACCCCTCCGCTTCGCTCGTCCCCTGACCTCACCCGCCTACTGCACCCTCTCCATTTGGAGAGGGAAATAGGAATATTTAGTTTTAGAAAGGGGACATCTGCTAGGTGCGAAGTCATATACATTTAATTATTCTTATCTAAGATTCAATATTACTGTAATTCTTCTACAAATTTTTATTTTATAATCAAATCAGTGGTGAGCTGTCAGAACCACAGTTGAGATAACGTTTTTGAGCTTTTTTAAATTTAACCGGGAGAAAAAAAATGGCACATAGAATTACCGATGAATGCACCTATTGCGGCGCCTGTGAACCAGAGTGTCCGGTAAACGCCATCAGTGCGGGAGAAAGTAGCTATATCATTGATGAGTCTATCTGTATTGATTGTGTTGGCTATCATGACCAGGCAGCATGTGTAGAGGTCTGCCCGGTTGACTGTATTTATAAGGTGTAATGGAGTTGATTCTCTCTTTTTAAACACTTTGGGATGCCGACACGATTCCAGCCAAAAAACATTAAAACGTTAAGGAACAGCGCGTTTTTTTTGAGCTAATAAAAATATCTTATATTAAGCGAAGTTCACCCGAATCGTTCTTTCTTTCTTTTTTTACCAACCATTAAGCGAGGAAAATCAATATGGCACTCTACATTACTGAAGAATGTACCTTCTGCGGAGCTTGTGAACCAGAATGTCCGGTCACTGCAATTTCTGCTGGTGACGATGTTTATGTTATTGATGCTGGCACCTGCACCGAATGCGATGGCGGCGATCCTGTATGTGTAGGCGTCTGCCCATCTGACGCTATCGTTAAGGGATAAACCATCAGGCAGATGAAATAAAAAGAGAGCGGAGGGCTTGCGCCTTCCGCTCTCTTTTTATTTTCCCTTGCATGTTCAGTCTGCTGCGACACGCACGGCAATCACACCTCATAATCCACCATCCTGCGTTCAAGAGCCGCGCCGCCTATAAAGGGGCCCAAAGCAAGATGCTCCGGACTGATCTGATAGGCATCAAGAGCCTTCCTGTCGATGAATTCGCTGCAGAGCACCACATCACCGGAACTCTCGCTCCGGCTAAAGTCAAGCCCCACCTCCAGAAGGGTCATACCGGGAACTCTTCCCTGAAGCGCTTCAAGCTTCTCCTTAATAAGGGTGGCATTGGTGAGCAGGTCATTACCATGCGCGCTCTCCTTAAGCCGCCACATCACGATATGTTTGATCATTGTTCTTCAGTCTGGTTGTCGTTTACAAGAGTTAACTGATTACACGGTAAAGGATTGCCTCCATGTAACCATGGCCCGTTCCGATAGAACGGCCACCCTTTTCCTGCTTTTTCTTGCCGGTTTTGATGAAACCAATTCACGCTTCCTTGATTTTCTGGCTGACGTCGAGAGGGCCAGGGCTCCACTCTTTGTCTTTTTATTGGCCTTGACAACTGCCACAACATGATCCTTCGCCATAGCGGAACCCTTTATTCGGGCTACTGCATTCCTTTTTGAATGCTTATTGCTCCCAAGCCCAGCCACAGCAGAGCTCTTTGACCCCTTGCCAGCTTTCAACATGGCCAGTTGCCGTCTCTTCGACCCTTTTTCGGCATTCACCTGTGCAATTGCCGTTTGTTTTGACTTTTTGGCGAGCTTCAGTTGAGCTAAAGCCGCTCTCTTCGAACGATGACCAGCATGCGCCAGAGTGCGAGATAAAGGCTTTCTCCCCCCCTTGACAACGGCTGTCACCGCACTGCCCGAATCACCACGCGGAGTCTCGACAATCCAGCCCGGCTCAGGAGTGTTAATCATAAACGCCCGGTCAAATATATTGGCGGCAGCATTCCAACGATCAGTTTTGGCATTCAGCATCACCAGCAGTACATCCTTGCGATCCTTGATGGCTCTTGCAATAAGGCACCCGCCAGCCCTGGAGGTATAACCTGTCTTGATGCCGACCGCATAGGGGTATCTGTCAAGAAGCTTGTTATGGGTACTCAGGGAGTAGACCTTGCCCGTCGTCAGCTCTGTAAAATCAACCCGTTCAAGTCGGGCTATGGAGTTGAAGAGAGGGTTGCGCACGGAATATTCGGTAAGGCGTAAAAGATCCCCTGCCGTAGAGATATTGCCGGTATAGGCGCCTTTGTCGAAACCCGCAGGGTTGGTGAAGCAGGAGTTTTTCATCCCGATCATTTTTGCCTTCTGGTTCATGGCACTGACAAAGGCATCAACATTGCCCGAAAGGTAGATTGCTATGGCAAATGCCGCATCGTTGCTTGAGTTGACCATGGCAGCCTTCACAAGGTCAACAAGCTTTATCCTGTCACCTCTCTTGAAGCCCGCTATAGAGGGTTCAACCATGGTTGCCTCTTTTGGAATCACCACCTCCTGCTCAAGCCTTCCGCTCTCAATAGCCATGATACAGGTCATTATCTTGGTCAAACTTGCAGGAGAGACCGGCCGGTCAACATCCTTTGCCATCAGGACTTTAGAATTGTCAATCTCCTTGACGATGTAGGAGGAGATGTCGGAGGAGATCTGCTGGTGCATGGAGTCATCCCTTCTCTGTGCTGAAAGAGAGAGTGGGCAAAATGTTGCAAGCATGATCGATAGTAGAACAAAAAATCGCACGCGGTCCAACGTCTGAAGATAGATCTTCCGGTGATTACCGGAGTGCTGCTTCCGTGAACGAAAAAATCGCGGATTACAGGATTTTATCTGGCATTGTTCCAGGCTACAGTGTTAACATTTTTTCTTCGTT
>JBAWXD010000107.1:0-12161 GCA_037144275.1 Paludibacter sp.
CAGGTAGTGGCAAGACTATATCGGGAGCGACACTTACAAACTTAGAATTAAATAATTCCGGTGGATTTAGCTTAAGCGGTTCACCTACCCTGAATGGTACGCTAACCTTGACAGCAGGGAATTTAACTATTTGGTCTAACACACTTACATTAATTGGTCCTGCCATAGCAGGTTCTACTACCAATCTGCTTGCCGATGGAACATCTTCAATAGTTATTGGTGGTTCTTCAAGTGGAGTAAATATTCCATCAAGTGTTACTTCGTTGAATAATTTTACGCTAAATAATACAAACGGTACAAGTTTGCAAGCAGGATTAACTGTAGGAGGATTACTTACTCTAAGCTCAGGTGCTTTAGTAACAGGAATTAATACCCTGACATTAAAAGGAGCAATATCAGGTTCAGGAACTATCAATACTTCTACAACAGGAACATTGGCCTTTGGCGGAAGTTCCGAACAGAGCCTTGTAGCATCCAATCTGACTTCAGGAGCAGTGAATATACTTACCGTAAATGCAGGAGCCAAACTGACCACAACAGGAACTATCACTGCAAGTACGCTGAATATTTTAAATGACGGTACAACTGCCGGAACAGGGACGTTAAAAGATGTTGGCGGAACATTGACTGCTACTAATACCAATGTAAGCCAATTTCTTACTGGTGGTCGTAACTGGTATCTTTCAAGCCCCGTAACCGGAGCAACAGGTTCGGGAGTGTTAACAACATCTACAGCAACAACTGCCCCAGCCTATTTTGCATGGTATGACGAGACAAAAGGTTCTGCGACTGGTTGGACTACTGAAAGTTCTACACTCTTACCTGCCAAAGGTTATGTGGCAGTATATAAAGCATCTCAAAACGCCACACCCAGTACAGATGGAACAATCACCTTTAGCGGAACCCTGAATACAGGTACAAAATCGGTTGATTTGACATCTTCTTCTGCTGATTATATCGGTTATAATCTGGTTGGAAATCCATTTCCGGCATATTTAAATATTAGTAGTCTGAGCAGTAATTCAAATGTAGTATCAAGTTACTGGTATCGCACCTATGCATCAGGAGGATATGTTTTTGATAGCGAGAATTTACCCAGTGGATTAGGCACCAGCTTAAGCGGACTGCAAATGACAGGAAAAGTACCACCCTTGCAGGCTTTCTGGTTGAAGGCAAATAATGCAACTACGCTCTCATTTTCAAGTGCTAACTGTGTTCACCAGGATAATTCAAATAATAAATTCAGAGCTCCTTCGACAGCTAGTGCTACCCAACAGGTATTACGCTTGCAGGTTTCAAACGGAACAACCAGCGATGAAGCTATTATTTATTCTAATGCTGCCGCTTTGAATAGCTATGATGCTTATGATACGCCCAAGATTTCGAATAATAATGCTTCGATTCCTGAAATTTATACTACCGTAAATGGTCAGAACCTGGTAATAAATGGATTAAATAACATTCCATTGGATACAGAATTGCCATTAGGTTTCAGCACCGGACAGCAAAATACCTTTAGTATCAAAGCATCCGAATTGAACAATTTCGTAGCAGGTACCCGGGTTATTCTGAAAGATTATCTGGATAGTAACAATCCGGTAATTGCCGACCTGAGCGATGGAAGCAGTTATGTATTCAGCTCCGGAGTATCATCAAATAATACCAGCCGTTTTGCACTGATTTTCAAAGCGCCTTCGATAACAACCGGAATCAATCCAACAGATAATAGTAGCTTCTGGATTTCGACCAATGCCAATGGTCAGATTATGCTCAATGGAACGCCAAATGCTGAAACTTCCGTAGCGGTTTACAATGCCATTGGTCAACGTATGGTTGCTAAGAATCTGAGTTCAACTATCAATGTACTCGATACCCGACTTGTGCCGGGAGTGTATACGATTGTACTCAAAAGCCCGGGAAAAACAGCCACAACTAAAGTAATTATTAAATAATAAATCAGGCCCGGCCGCTAAGTCGCAGGAATCGAAATTCCCGCGATTTGGCGGCTTAGCACTAAATCTAAAAACCATTAAATCAGATCATACTATGGCTAAGCAAGAAAAAGAATGCTATATCGCTCCCCGGATTGAGCGGGTTGTGCTTGATAATGAGATTTCACTGCAATTGGAATCTACACCCCCTCCGGCACCGGGAGAAACAAAACTGAATACTCCTGAGTACTTCAATAACGATCCGTTTAAAACGAATCAGGCATAAATAGAGAGTGTCCAAAAAGGAAAAAGAACGCAAATTACGCAAGTAAGAGCAAATCAACACAAATTATAAATAGTTGATCTATTATTGTTTACAAGAATATTATTTGCGGAAATTTGTGCCATTTGCGTAATTTTCGTTCAAAAAAAACGTATAGGACACCCTCTGTTAATAAAAATACAGTTAATTCGATTCGAACGGAATTGCTAAATATTTGCATGATTATTATATTGTTTATTTTGATTGTATTCGATCTTTGTATCGAGTTTAATCCATTCGTTAAAACACTGAAAATAATTATTAAAAACAATGCATCATGAAAAAGTATTACAAAACAAACAATCGAATTTTTTTATTATTTATTCTTGGGATTTTGGCATCTCAACCCTTTAATTTATTGCTTGGTCAATCCACAGTATTTGTTGATGATTTTGGTTCAAGTCATACTTCTTTGACATCGGGTGGTAGTCCTTTAATGACCTACACAGCTACGAATACAAGTAATACCGGTTCGCCAATTATTGAGTCTGCTTCGGCAACAGGTACTGTACCGTATTTAAAACTCGTTACTTATCTTAGTTCAGGACCAACTGCCGGCGAAAGCTATATAACTGGTCCTTTATCCACTTTTCTTAGTCAGTATAAATCAACCCTCAATACAAATACAGGAGTGGTTACCTGGTCTTTTAATATTCGTGAAAATCAGGGAACAATGAATGGCTTGACTGCATCTCAACGTTATATCGGCGTTGTGTTGGCAGCTAGTGATGCCAATCTGCTTAGTACAAACTGTAGCGGTTATATGGTTTCACAGGGTGCAACAACAACCAGTGGACTTCAATTGGTTAAGTTTAGTGCAGGGTTGGGTGTTGCAGCTACTCCAACTACTATCATAGCTGCACCAACAGTTACATCCTCTAAAGACTGGTTTAGTGTAAAAGTCAGCTACGATCCTTCAACGAATTCCTGGACTTTGTCTCAACGAACTGATGCCCTGAGTGCCACGATTGGTTGGGCAGACCCAGCAACCGGAACTTACTCTTCGATTAGTTCTCCTGTTGTTGATGCAGATTATGTAAGTACAAGCATGAATGCTTTTGGATTTTTTGGTAATCATCCGGCAAGTACAACTGCTTTTAATTGCCAGTTTGATAACTTTCGGGTACAGGTTAATGTCCCAGTAACTTATACTGCTAATTGGCCTAAGGCAGAAAATGCTACTCCTTCGGGCTTTACTGCAAAAGTAAATGCAAATGTTGCAGGAACTTCGTATTATGTGGTACTTCCAAATGCTACTGCTGCACCAACTTCAGCTCAGGTAAAAGCAGGAAAGAATGCTTCAGATCTTGCTGCTATTGCAAGTGGTTCAATTGCTTGTACAGCAGGTCTGACAGAATACTCCGCAGCTGTCACCGGGCTTTCTAATTCGACGAGCTATGATGTTTATTATGTTGCTCAGGATGCTGCGGGAAGTAATTTGCAATCAAGCCCTGTGAAAGTAAGCATTTCAACAACAGCAAGCGCTACGGCTCCCTTGATTCAAGATCCAACATCGGCTAATATCCTTAATAATTCTGCAGATTTAGGAGGAAATATTACTTCTGATGGAGGAAGTGCTATTACTGAAAGAGGAACTGTTTGGAGTACTACTACCGGCGTTACAATTGCGAATAACAAATTAGCTGATGGATTAATTTCAACCGGAATATTTACCCAAAATCGAACGGCTTTACCTTCAAAAACTCAGATTTTTTATAAAGGATATGTTACAAATAGTATGGGTACTTCCCTGACTGCTACAGAAGGTAATTTCTTTACCTTAGCCGATGAACCAACCGATCAGGTAACCAACTTAGCTGCAGTTCCAACGCCGGGTTTAACAGGAAGCTCTATCGATCTTTCCTGGACTCCAGCTACTACTGCAAGCGGTTATTTGATTCTTTATAAAAAAGGAAGTACGGTTGCTCCAACAGGACGCCCATCAGATGCAAATAAATACAGTGTTGGCAGTGGCATTGGAAATGGAATAGTGGCTGCGGATGTAACATCTGGTACCACAGCTTCTATAAGTATAGGAGGGCTAACAAGCTCTTCAATTTATGCTTATGTAGTAATAGCTTATAATTCTGATGGAACAAATGCGGGAACTTACAACTACAATATAACTTCAGGACCAACTGCGTCAGCAGCAACTGATCTTGGAACAGCTTTGAACAATACAAATGCAGATAATATCGCTTATGTTTCAAACGGGAAGTTGATTATTTTCGATACCGCAGAAGTTTATAATTCTATTGGCATGAAAGTAGCGAGTGTAAAATCGAATCAAAAAACCGAACTCTCACTTCATTCCGGAATATATATAGTAAAATCCAACAATTCAATTCAAAAGGTAATTCTCTGATTTTTGCTTGAGATTAATTTACCCTACAGTGGCTGATCCAATATCATATTGGGTCAGCTTCATTTATTATACCTGAGTAAGCTGTGTATTTTTGCACAATATTGACAACTAAGCGGATGATTTTTATATAAATCAAAATTTATTCTATATACTTTTGTAATACTAATTTTAAATTTAATGAATATGAAAAAGAATTTTACATCTCTAATGCTACTTCTTATGTTAGCATGTATGCCATTGAATGTAATGCTAAGTCAAACTACAACTATTGTAGGTTCAAACACGGTGGTTATTTATTCCACATCAACCGGAAGTCCCTTTCCCTGGTTTTGTCCGGTAGGAGTAACTTCCATTCAGGCTGAATGTTGGGGTGGTGGTGGTTCAGGCGGTGGTGGTGCCAGTGGTGGTACTGGAAAAGCCGGAGGTGGTGGTGCAGGAGGATCGTATGTAATGAATACAGCCGTAACTGTAGTACCAAATGCACTCTTTACTGTAACGGTTGGTTCGGGTGGTGCTCCTGGTGGAACTGCTTCGGCAAATCCGGGTAATCCGGGTAACTTATCATATTTTGGTGGCGGGAATATTGTAACATCAATACTTGCACTTGGTGGTGCCTCCGGTAAATGGGGTAGTGGCACAACTCCAAGTATTGCAACTGCCGGAACGAATGTTGGAAATTCAGGCTGGACAGAACCTTACAATTACGCCGGTGGAACTGGTGCTGCCGGTTTAACCGGAACTTATACCGGAGGTGGTGGTGCAGGAGCTAACAGTTTAGCAGTTGGTGCCGATGCTACATCGCCCGGTGTGGGAGTAGGAAATAATAGTATTGGTGGTGTTGGTGCTAATGGCGGTGGTTCTGGTGCTTCCGGAATTTTAGTTACTGCAACTAACGGTTTAGCAGGTACCGCTCCCGGTGGTGGTGGTTCCGGCGGTTGGGGGTCATCTTCACTAGGTAAGGCCGGTGGAGCAGGTGGGTCAGGGCAGGTAATTATTACCTACGTTACTCCGGGAACAACAGCAGTTGCCTCTTTAGCAGATAAAGCTCTTTCTTATTGTTATAACGGAAAACTGGTTTTTTTTGGAGGAGAAGTGTATAATAGCGTTGGTATAAGAATCTCTTCGTTAAGTTCAAATCAACGGACAGAACTTTCACTTCGTTCGGGAGTTTATTTCGTAAAAACATCTAGCGGAACGCAAAAAATAGTTTTGCAATAAAGACAACAAAATAAATTACAGTTGTTATTTAAATGTATTCATTTCATGAATGAGGTTTTTGTCATGCTAAGCTTATTCTGACGCATTGAATTTATCTAAAATCATTGATTCATTTCATTTCCAAATTGTAGAATTCGCATTCTTGGCAAGCCAAGTGGCAAAGCCGAGCGTTCAAATGAACACAATATTAGTGTATATAATTCGCAAAAATATAAGTCTACTGATACTGATGCTGTTTAGCATAATCAGTGTTCAGGTCAATGCACAACTTATGCCGGTGGCGGATGCATACATTAATGGTGCAGCAGCATCTGCAGCTTTAAATTACGGTACCGATCTTGCTTTGAGAGTAAAGAAAGGTTCTTCAGCTATTTATTCCCGAAAAACATTTATCAAATTTGATCTTAGTTCTTTATCACCTGCAGATACATTGAAAAATGCCATATTGAAACTGAATGTTACGACTTTTCCGAAAGTAATGAATATTCAGGTTTTACAAACTACAGACAATTGGACGGAGACTGGTATAAACTGGAATAATGCTCCTGTAAGCGGAGCGTTGATATATTCCCGCCAAATTACCGGAACGGGTGTGTATAGCTGGGATATTTCAGATTATCTGCGTCAGGAATATAGGGGTGACAAAATGCTTTCATTGGTTGTTGACGATGTGATAGGCAATGCGGTGGAAATGTATTTCAACAGCAGGGAATCAGGCGCAAATGGTCCGCTAATTGAATTTTCAACCACTCCACCTCTTCATGACCGAACCGTGGAGCTTCCTCCTTTTATTAGTTCCGGTATGATTTTACAACGTGACTTGCCCTTGCATTTCACAGGTTGGGGTTCTGCCGGCGACAGTGTAAAGGCAGTTTTTAGCAGACAATCCAATATATACACACAGAAAGTACTGATTGATGCGAATGGGAGATGGAATATGGAAATGCCCGCACAACCGGCTACAACATCCCCCTGTACCTTGACTTTTGAACTTATTGCTGTAACCGGAACGTTACAATCACTAAATGATATTCTGATTGGCGATGTGTGGTTGTTCGGTGGACAATCGAATATGGAAAAAAAAGTAAACTCCTGTCTCGATTCTGCATTGCTGGTTTCTCAGGCCAATACTTATCCCTATATTCGTTCGTTCAAATCAAGTTATAATAACAGAACCACTCCGCAGGAACATATAAAAAGTACCGGAGGTTGGTTTGCCTGCAATGCTACAAACGTAGGTGCTAATGTGACTGCTATCGGGTATATATTTTCCCGCAATTTGTATAACAATCTTCAAATTCCGATTGGTATGGTTCAGTCGTACAAGGGTGGCACTGAAATTGAAACATGGATGAGCCGGGATAAGATTAATAATGATCCTGATTTGTGTGTGCTTAATGGCCGGATTGCTTCCGGTGACACCACCAATGCCGACAATTATATATCTTGTAATTTTAATGGTCAGATTTATCCGCTCAGGGGAATTCCGCTTAAAGGAATCTGCTTTATGCAGGGTGAAAGTAATACCAAAAGAGCGCTGGAATACAGGTTGATGTTGAAAAAACTGATTGAAGACTGGAGAACGCAATGGGGTAGGAGTGTTATTCCTTTTTTATATGTTCAAACTTTCAATATGGGTGTTTCTTCTAACCGCACGATAGAAGAAATTGACTGGGCTGATCTTCGCGAGCAGCAACAGCAAGTATTGACTTTGGATAATATGAGCAATTTTCATCTTTGTGTGACACTTGATACCAACGAAGATCCGGATGCTCCCGATGCCTTGATACGTATTCATCCGAAAAACAAAAGACCGGTTGGAGACAGAATGTCACTGCAGGCACTCAGGTATGTGTATGGAAAAGATATTGTTGCCGATAGTCCGCTCCCAACAAGTTTCCCGATTAGAAACGATACTGTTTTTGTAGTGTATAAAAATATTGGTACCGGTTTGAAAATAAAAGATGGTGATTCTTCGCTGAAAGGTTTTGTTTTAGCCGGAAGTGATAAAGTTTATCAGGCTGCTACAGCAACTATCGTGAATGATAGTACTATAGCTGTTCATAGTACTTTGGTTTCCAATCCCGTTTCATTTCGGTACGGATGGGCAAAAAACCCGGACTGTAATTTGTACAATTCAGCTAATCTTCCAGCATTTCCGATACGTACCGATAATTATGCTACCGGCATGGCTTATGCCACTTTTCCTTCAACTTGTACAGCAAGTACTAATGCTAGTCTTTCCGATTTGAAAATAGCCGGCAAAACGGTTTCCTCCTTCAGTAGTGGAGGATATTTGTATTTTTACGATATGGGGAATGCTAAAACGATTCCTCTGGTATCAGCAACAGCTACGGATGGCAAAGCAACAGTTTCAATAACACCTGCATTTAGCATAAACGATTTGGTGGGCAGAAAATCTGTTGTAACTGTTACTGCAGAAGACGGTTCTAAGAAATTTTATGAAGTGGTTTTTACTGCAAGTGCTACATCGGGAGTTTCAGATATATCTTTAAAAGGAATAGCCGTATATAGTTCAAATCACAAGCTTATAGTGGATATTTCCTCCTCCGACAATGGAAAATTAAAGCTGTATAATGTTTTAGGCCAATGCCTTTTACAGTCGGATTTTATTGCAGAATCACGCAATGAATATCCTATATCACAATCTGGTATTATTATTGTCCGTTTAATTTCGAATAATGGAAAACAGAAAAGTGTGAAAGTAAACATTGAATAGTTTTATGCAGATTATTTATGATTTTAAAATTTCTGTGAAATATAAATTTCGAAAATTGCTAAATAAACTTTTAATAATATAAACATGAAAAAAAATTCTTTATTACTTTTTTTTGCTTTGATACTAACAACATTATCAGCGCAAACTACCCAGCAACTCAAGGTTTACGATGACACCTATCTGTACAAAGGAACAAGTGGTACAGGTGATGAAATTCGAGGTTTAGAGCCTTATCTGTACACCTACCATTCTACTGCAGGTTCTCAATATCGTCGCGAAACATTTCTGAGATTTGACATTTCAAGTCTGTCCACTTATCTGAACACAGTAAAACTTCGGGTGTATGCCGATGCACTTCCCGAAGCGCATGGTTTTAATCTCTATCCATTATCTAAAACAAGCTGGGTGGAAGATGATTTGACATTTAATAATAAAGCTACAAAGGCAGGAGCTGATATTACAACGGCTTTCACAACAGCAGCTGGACCAATTACTACTTCTGCTCAGTATTATGAATTTGATGTGACTTCTATTGTAAAAGATTCAATCAGTAAAGGGGCACAGTATCTCGGATTCCGGTTACGAGATGCAACCGTTGTAAAGACACTGGCAGGTGCAGCTTCTATAGTGAATTGGCATTCAAAGGAAAATCCAAGTGGAAACTTTCCGATGTTACAATATGTCGAGGAAGATATTTCTACTTTGAAACTTCAATCGCTGAATGTTGCAGGAAATCCCTTAACCGGTTTTAATTCATCAAAATATAAATACTATGTTACATTGCCGTGGGATGCTACAGTAATTCCTGCTGTTACAGCTTCAGCTGTCGATGCCGGGGCAACTGTTACTATAACTCCTGCTACTGCATTAGTAGGTATTGAATCCTTACGAACAACGAAAGTATTGGTTACTAATACAGCCGGAACGCTGACATACAGTGTTGTATTTCAGCTCAATCCGCCACCTACGAATTGCGATATTGCCGGAGTTAGCATAGGTGGCAAGCCGGTTGATAATTTTAGCACTGGCAATACGAATTACACAATTGATGTTCCCTATAGCTGGGATATCAATTCTGCTGTACTTGCTCAACCAAGCGACCCGAATGCAACGTATAAAGTTGTAATGCCAACCAACTTAAGCGGATCTGATGCTGAAAAAACAATCAACATTAGCTGTACTTCGGCTAATGGCCAGGTATCTAAGCAGTACAGCATTTTAGTAAATGTGTTACCCAAATTAGATGTTATTCTGGCTATGGGACAATCGCAAATGGCTGGTCGCGCACCTTATGCCAACGAAGGAACTGATCCGATTCCAAATGTTTATTTACTTACACCCGGTTTGTATATGGAGCCGGCCCGAAATCCATTGAATCGTTACGCCAATATCACTAAAGATGCTACACTTGATGCGTTGAGTCCTTCTTATTCGTTTATAAAGAAAGTTCAACAAGTAACAGGACGTACATTTGGCTTGATGCTAAATGCACAGGGTGGGTCATCCATTGTCAGCTGGTATCAGCCCGGAAAGCCGAATTACGATTATTCTTTACTCCGAATTAAAGAAGCGATGAAGTATGGCGATGTGAAAGGAATTATATGGCATCAGGGATCGGCTGACAACAGTGCCGCTATTGCCGATAACTATGTTTCGTATAAAGCTGATTTTGCGGCTATGGTAGCGAATTTCCGAAAAGATTTGGGTATGCCTGATTTAATGTTTTTCTGTGGGGAATTATCCGATGGTCGTCCCGAATTTGATGGATTCAATCTGAATGTGATTCAACAGGTTAAGTCGTATATCCCAAACTCTGATTATAGTATGGCTACCGGAACAATTTTGCTTTCCGACGGAATTCACTGGGACGAACCGAGTGTATTAATGATGGGTGAACGCTATGCCGATAAATTTTTGGCGGATGTTTATAACATTTCCTCGAATATTGATATAAAAGATAATTCAATACCAGCAATCAATACTGCAAATGGGAAGTTGCAAATTAGCAATATCAAAAGCAATACTTCATTGCAACTTTATGATGTAGTCGGTAAATTAATAAAGCAATTGAAATTAAATGCCAATGAAACATCAGAATTCAGTATTTCTAAAGGTGTTTATTTCTTAGCATTTGCTGACCAAAACAAAAGCAAGACTCTAAAAATAAGTATCCAATAAAAAAAAAACAACCTTTCTGTCTGGCATCGCCGGTTTATGGAATGCCAGATGGGAAGGTTCGATTAAACTTGCTTGAATTGTCAATGCGGATTTTGCCTTATCTGCTAATCATTTCTGTTGGCACAATTATTTCTATATTCGCCGGGAGTTTGGCCGGTTTTATTTTTGAAGAAATTGTTGAAATATTCAGAATTTTCAAAGTTTAAACTGAATGAAATTTCTTTAACTGACAAATTAGAAGTTGTGAGCATAAGCTTTGATTCATTGAGCTTGAGTTCGAGCATATACCTGGATGGAGATGTACCGGTTAACTCTTTGAAAGCCTTTCTGAATTTAGAATACCCAATATTCAATTGCCGGGCAACATCTTCTGCAATTAGGTTTTTATATACTGATTCACGCATGATAACCTTGGCTTTGTTTATGCTTTTTATCAAATCTTCGTCTTCAAAATTACCTGTTTTATCCCGATAGTACATTAATCCAAGAATATGCATAACGATGCCTGTAAGTGCTTGCTGATAGCCAGCTCGTTCTTCATTTGCTATTTCTATAGCTTTTAGGTATAAATCAACAATTCGTTCATTTAGCCCTATATTAAATACCGGCGGACGATTAAGAAAATATCCTTCATCTACTATTTTTTGTATGATATCGCCCTTAAATCCAATCCAGTATTCATTCCAACCTGTATTTTTAACCGGTCTGTATGTGTGCCATACTCCTGGCATAAGAAAAAACATTTTTCCTTCAGTTATAAAACAGGATTGCTTTGAAGGTCCAAAGGTAAATACTCCATTACCATCAGTTATATATAGCAGTTGATATTCATTTAATACCCGACCTTTTTCAACGTTGAAATAATATTCAAGTGGATGATTTTCGGGAGGATATGAGTCATTTTCAGAGACTTTCTGATGTCCTACAGTTGTGACAGTCAATCCCCATTGCTCGTCTTGTTCCGGGATAATAAGATAATTAAGGCTTTGATCTGATTTCTTGTCATTCATAATGAATCGTACTTGAATTGACTTATTAAGGACAAAAATATAAAAAAATAAGAGATTCACAAGCATTTCTAAATAAATGGAGTTAGATAGAATCATGTTACTCCATGTATTATATTAGTAGATTTGCCAGATACTTTATCTCCTGTTACTTACTGTATTTTTATGTTTTTGAATATCTTCAATAAATTTCCGACTTTTTTGTGACTTAATAAACAGTTCAGCTTGATAAGCTTCTGATTTTGAGTTATACTCCTTTTGATATACTATTTTCCATGGAATACCCCTTTTTGTAAAAGTACTTCTTCCGGTATTATGTCTTTTAAGTCTATCTTCGAGATTTCCGGTAGAACCAACATAATATCTATTCGATTTTTCAGAATACAAGATGTATGTTATG
>JBAWXD010000108.1:0-12067 GCA_037144275.1 Paludibacter sp.
TGGTAGATACCCTGAAGCTGATCCTTACAGCACACTCACGTCACAATTATCAAAAATTCTAACTGCCAATACAGCACAAAAACCTGCATTACAGAATTTATACAACTGGATGACCCGTAGTGCTTCAGCGAATGCTCTCAATGTCCAAACCGGCAATCAGATGTTTTGGCGACACGATTTTATGGTGCAAAAAGGAAAAGATTATATGGTCAGTACCCGCATGACTTCTACCCGCACGGTTGGCTGCGAAAGTGGAAACGGATCAGGGCTTACCAACTATTATACCGGATCAGGAGTAAATTATCTCTACGTTACCGGCACTGAACGCTATGAAACGCTGACTGATCAAAACTGGCGGAGATTGCCCGGAATTACTGCTCCTCAAAAACTGACAACAACTGCCTTACCATTAGTTGACTGGGGAGTAAATAGTCCTAATTTAGATGCCTATGCAGGAGGAGTCTCCGATGGAAAAACCGGTGCCTGTGGATTTATTTTTTCGAAAAGTCAAACCGAAATTAAGCTGAAAGCTTATAAATCGTATTTTTATTTTTCCGATTATTTCGTGGCACTTGGTAGCGGTATTACTGCCTCCACAAACTATCTTGTTCCGTATGCTACTACCGTTAATCAGGTAAAATACAACGGATCATTTGTGGTAGATAATGAGGGCGTTGCCACCACAATGGCGGCTGCACAAAGTTTGAAACCGCTAAGTTCCGATTGGGCATATGTTAATAATGTGGGTTATCATTTTACCATTAATACCGAATTGAATTACGAAACGGCCACGTTGGGAACTACGCCCATTGCATGGATTGGATTGAACCATGGCAATCTACCTTCAGGCGAACAATATGCTTATGCCGTTTTTCCAAACGTCACTCAAACCACATTACAATCAAAAGTGGCCAATCCACCCTATACTGTTTTCTCCAACACCACCAGTTTTCAGGCGGTACTCGATAAAAACAGCAATACTGCTCAAATCATATTTTACAAAGCGGGCAAAGTTACTTTGCCCAACGGCCTTGGAACATGCCAGGTGAATTATCCCGCAGTGGTTCAACTTCGATGGACCACCGATTCTGTCTTTATTTCGGCAGCCAATCCATACTGTGAAACTACGCCTTTGACGTCACTTACAGTAACAATATCGGGTACATTTTGTAATGCCGGTTCGGTGAGTGGCTTAGATACCATTGTAAACATGAGTATGCCACAAAATGAGTTTCAGGGAAAATCGCTTACAACGGGCTTCAGAAAACTTAGCACAGGTTTGCCCAAAAACCTGACAAACAACATCAGTATTTATCCCAATCAGGTGAAAGCCGGAACGGCAGTAAACATTCTATTACCAACACTTACCGACTCTAATGAAAGCATAAGAATCTATCATTCAACCGGGAAATTGATTCAACAAATCACACCAACACATGGTCTAACGTTTTTTTTAATTAACACTGCCGATTTTAAATCAGGGTTTTACATCTTGAAATATAAAACATTTAGCGGAAAGTTGGAGGTGGAATAAATAAATTTCAGGATGTGGAGATTTGAAGATTTATGGATTTGAAGATATGGCGATTTATGAGTTACAACTAATTAACCAATTAATCAATAACTAATTTAAAAGTTCCCCTTCGGGGGATATAGGGGGCTAAAAATGATAGGAAAATTCAACATCATCACACTTTGTGGAAGCACTAAATTCAAAGATGAATTTTTGGCGGCACAAAAACGCCTGTCGCTCGAAGGAAATATTGTTATCAGTGTAGGATTGTTTGGTCATTCCGGCGACACCGAAGTGTGGACTGAAAGTACCAAAGCGATGCTGGACGAGATGCATTTACGCAAAATAGATTTGGCCGACGAGATATTTGTAATTAATGTAGGAGGTTATATAGGGTCTTCTACCCGTAATGAGATAGAATATGCATTGAAAACCAATAAAACAGTTAAATGCCTGGAACCAAAAATATAAAATGTTATGAAGTTTAATAAGTTTTCTCTGATTGTTATCAGTCTGACTTTTTCATTTTTATCTGTAAATGCTCAACTTAAGCTCGCATCGGCTTTGGGTGACAACATGGTTTTGCAACGCAACACAACCGTTAAAATCTGGGGTAAGGCTGTTGCCGGACAGAAAATTGCCGTGAAAACTTCCTGGAATAAACAAGAAACCCAAACCACCACTAACCAAAAAGGAGATTGGCTACTCAGTGTTAAAACTACTGAAGCCGGTGGTCCATTTAGTATTCAAATTCGCAGTGTCAAAGAAAAAATTCAACTTCAAAACATTCTTTTGGGCGAAGTGTGGCTTTGTAGTGGTCAGTCAAACATGGAAATGCCGATTCTTGGATTCCCATATCAACCGGTGTTGGGTTCGGGCGATGCATTGCTATATGCTGATAATGATAATTTACGACTTTTTACCGTAAAAAAAGCTCCAATGGCTACTCCACAGGATACTTGTAACGGAAAATGGGAAGTAGCCAATGCCGAAAGTGTAGGTAAATTCAGTGCCGTGGGATATTTCTATGCCAAACTTTTACAGCAGAAGTTGAAAATTCCTGTTGGAATAATTTGCTCGAGTGTAGGCGGAACCCGTATCGAAGCCTGGATGAATAGTAAAACGCTGGCCAATTTTCCTGAACCGTTAAAGCAATCTAGTCAGGAAGCCAGAGAGCAAAACCGCCCATCGCATTTATATAACGGAATGATACAGCCAATTGTGAATTATACTATTAAGGGTGCAATATGGTATCAGGCCGAATCGAACAGAAATAATTTCAAAGATTACGCAGCATTGTTTACAGCTATGGTTGCCAGTTGGCGAAGTGATTTCGGTATTGGAAATTTTCCGTTTTATTATGTGCAAATAGCGCCCTATTCGTACGGCGATAGCAAGGGGCTTCAAACGGCTTATTTGCGTGAACAGCAGCTCAAAGCCATGAGCACAATTCCAAATTCGGGTATGGTGTGTACCCTCGATATTGGCAGCGAAGGTTGGATTCATCCCGCCGAAAAGCAAACTGTCAGTAAACGATTGGTCTGCTGGGCATTGTCAGAAACTTATAATTTTAAAGGCATTGCATACAAATCTCCGACTTATAAGAGTCTGGAAATAAAGGATAATGTAGTTAATATTGCCTTTGACAATGATGAATTTGGACTTACGACTTTCGATAAATCTGTGGATTGTTTTCAAATTGCTGGCAAGGACAGTGTGTTTTATCCGGCTAAAATGGTTAAAATGAATAACGATTTCAGAAAAGTTCAACTAATGAGTGATAAAGTAAAAGCTCCGGTGGCAGTACGCTATGCTTTTTGCAATTTTCCCAAAACCGAAGGTTATTTATTTGGTGCAACCGGATTGCCTGTTTCTTCTTTCAGGACTGATAATTGGTAGACTTATTTTTTTCGAAATTAAATCAATGATGCTCCCAAGACCAGAATTAAAATTTAATTCACACAAGTAAATGATTTTCAACCAACAAATATTTCCCAATTCCCTTTCTTATTCCCCCTTTAGGGGGTTAGGGGACTTATTATAAAATTATGAAACGATTTTCAATACTACTTTCAGCTTTCTTTATATCAGTTTCATTGTCTGCTGCAAATCAGCCAAAATTCTCCACAGCTGGATTTTTTCCACTCGCAGGCACCGGACGAACTGCATATTCGATGAATGTGGCGTGGCGGTTTGTCAAAACGGATGTCAAAAATGCCGAATTGCTAAATTTCGACGATAGCAAATGGGAAGTGGTTTCGCTCCCGCACGGACTGGAATACTTGCCAAAGGATGCAAGCGGTGGAATTAATTATCAGGGACCTGCCTGGTATCGCAAACATTTCACACTGGATGCGGCATTGAAAGGGAAAAAACTCTTTTTACATTTCGAAGCCGTTATGGGAAATTGTAAAGTTTGGGTAAACGGCAAATTGCTAACCGAACATGTTGGCGGATATTTACCTGTTATTGCCGATGTTTCAAATAACCTGAAATGGGGCGAAGACAATGTGATTGCCGTCTGGGCTGATAACAGCGATGACCCAAGCTTTCCGCCGGGAAAGGCACAGAATTTGTTGGACTTCTGTTATTTTGGGGGTATTTACCGCGATTGCTGGTTAATTGAAACAAACAACGTACATATTACCGACCCAAATTACGAAAATGAAGTGGCCGGTGGCGGAGTTTTCGTTTCGTACGATAAGGTTTCAGATAAAAGCGCTCTGGTGAATATAAAAACGCATATTCGTAATGAATTGTCCACGAATTTTGCCGCTGAAGTTATCTACGAATTAAAGCAAACGGATGGCAAAACAGTGAACAGAACTGCTCAAAAATTAAATATAACAAGCGGTAAAGCAGCATATTCAATGAAAGGTTTTGAGCTTAAAAAGCCCAAACTCTGGAGTCCCGAAACTCCTTATTTGTATTGGCTTAACGTGTATGTAAAAGACAGCAAAGGGAATATTGTTGATGGTTATAGCACCAGGATAGGTATCAGGAGTATTGAATTTAAGCAAAAGTCAGGTCTTTGGATTAATGGAAAACCGTATGATAAAATAATTGGAACCAATCGTCATCAGGACTTTGCCGTTATAGGGAATGCACTTCCCAATTCAATTCAATGGCGCGATGCAAAAAAACTTCGCGATGCCGGAATGAAAGTGATTCGAACTCATTATGTAATCGACCCCGCTTTTATGGATGCCTGTGATGAACTTGGAATTTTTGCATTGGTTGAAACGCCGGGCTGGCAATTTTGGAGTGATGCGCCTATATTTGGTGAACGTGTATATTCCGACATACGCAATATGATACGTATTCACCGTAATCATGCTTCGCTTTTCTTTTGGGAACCGATTCTGAATGAAACTTCTTATCCGAAAGATTTTGCCAAAAATGCTGCCGAAATTTGCAAGCAGGAATATCCTTATCCCTATAGCACATCGGCTTGTGATGATGGGGCTGATGGTGCGCAGTATTTTTCGTTATTATTGCGGCCAAAGAGTAATCTGGATTCAACCAAAACATATTTCGTTCGCGAGTGGGGCGATAATGTGGACGACTGGAGCGCTCAAAATTCGGATAGTCGTGTAAATCGCAACTGGGGTGAGGTTCCTATGTTGATTCAGGCAAAACATTATGCTAAGCCTGATTATAACGTGCTTTGTCTCGAAAGTTTGTATAAATCTTCACGACAAATTGTAGGCGGTTGTTTTTGGCATTCGTTCGACCATCAGCGTGGTTATCACCCAGATCCGCAGTTTGCCGGAATAATGGATGCCTTCCGCCAACCCAAGACTTCGTATTATATGTTTATGTCGCAGCGCAGTCCGGTAAAATCTGATCTTATGTCCGAAACGGGTCCTATGGTTTATATAGCCAATGAAATGACCCCGTTTTCTCCCAACGATGTAACTGTATATTCCAATTGCGATGAAGTTCGGCTAACATTTTTGAAAAACGGCAAACAAGGAACGTATAAGAAAGATTCAAATCTCAACGGGATGCCATCGCCTATAATTACGTTTAAGAATATGTTCGACTTTATGGCTTGTAAGGCGAAAGCAAGAGCCGGTAAACAGAATGAGGTTTATTTATTGGCAGAGGGATTAATAAACGGAAAAGTAGTGGCAACCCACAAAGTTTGTCCGGCTGAAAGTCCCGATCATATCCGGTTACGGTTGGATAATGATAGCGTTGATTTAATAGCCAATGGTTCGGACATCATAACGGTCATTGCCGAGCTAGTAGATAAAAAAGGAACGGTGAAACGATTGAATAGTAACAGTATACGGTTTAGCATTGAAGGCGAAGGCAGATTGCTTGGCGATGAAAGTACTCAGACCAATACAAGCGAGTTAATATGGGGATCAGCACCGGTTTTGCTACAATCCACCACCAAAGCAGGAAAAATCAGGATTACCGCTTCGCTGGTTCACGAAGGTTCGCAAACGCCCGTCGGTGGAGAATTGATTTTCAATTCGGTTGTAGACACTACAGCAACCATAATCAATCAAAAAGAAGCGAATTTGATTGGAAAACAGAAGGAGAAAACTGTCCGGAAACAGACTAATAAATCAGAACTGGAACTTGAAAACGAACGACTAAGAAAGGAGACTAATGATTTGAAAGTGAATGAAGTAGGAAAGCAACAAAATAAATTTGGTACGGGAATAAATTAATTGAAATATGAAAAAAAATCTTGTGATTGTTTGTTTAATAGCATTTACAGTCTCGTTGTCGGCGAGGGAAAAACTTCCTGCAAAAAATGAAATTATTTCAGCTATGACCCATGTCTGCGATTGGCAGTTGGCGAACCTGAAAAAAACAGAATATGTAGATAAAGATTCGCTCAAACATAGGAACAGAGACACGAACTGGATTCGGGGTACATTTCTGACCGGCGTAATGGCGTTATATAGCACCACACACGATTCAAAATACCTCGATGCTGCAATGTCACTCTGTTCCCGCAATAACTGGAAACTCGGACCAAATTTTCAGTTCGCCGACGATTTATGTATTGGTCAGACCTACATCGAATTGTATAAGCTGAAACAGGATACTAACATGATAAGTGACGTAAAATTCAGGTTAAACTCAATTTTGAAAAACCCTAAACGCGGTCCCATTGTAGGTTGGAAAGGAAATAATAACTGGGATTGGTGTGATGCATTGTATATGGCACCGCCATTTTTTTCTCTTTATTCCAAAGTTACGGGAAACAAAGTATATCTTGACACTATGAGCGTACTTTGGAACGATACCTATAACTTGCTCTACGACAAAAATGAACATTTGTTTTACCGTGATTCCCGCTTTTCGGAAAGAACAGATGGTACCCAAAAACTCAGTAAAAACGGCAAGAAAATTTTCTGGTCACGTGGCAATGGATGGGTATTGGGTGGCTTGACACGTATATTGCAAGATATGCCAAAAAAGGATTCCAACCGATCGAAATTCGAAACCGTTTTCAAGGAAATGTGTACCAAAATAGCTTCCCTGCAAGGAAAAGATGGTTTGTGGCGTTCAAGTTTGCTTGATGCCGAGGAGTATCCCGCTCCTGAAACTTCTGGGTCGGGCTTTTATTGTTACGCCATGGCTTATGGAATCAATAATGGCTTACTTTCATCTAAAATATACCTTCCAGTAATACTTAAAGCATGGAAAGGCCTGAACTGGGCGATTGATAAAAATACCGGAATGCTGGGTTGGGTGCAGGCGGTTGGTGCCGATCCACGATCAGTAACCGCTACCGAATCGCAGGAATATGGTGCAGGTGCTTTTTTGCTCGCAGGAAGCGAAATTTTCAAAATAAAATAAATAAAGTATTTCCATCTCTGTATAATTTAGGGCGAAAAACGCATTATTTTGTGTGGTGTTAAGTGCTTCCTCAATCTATCTTTGTCAGTGAATTTTATATCAAGGTTAAATTATGAACAAACTCAACATTACTATCGCACTTTTTATGCTTTTAAATCTCAGCATTTCATCTCAAACCAATCAGTCGTCTGCTTTCGAAGCATTTAAGAAAAATCCGTCCATTTCCATTTTGCCCGACTATTCATGGGCAGGTTATAAAATGGGTACTGAGGGTATTCCCGAAGTGAAAGGAAAGATCTTTGATGTTTCGAAATACGGTGCTTTACCTAACGATACGCTTGAAGATTTTGAAGGGATTCAAAAAGCTATTAAAGCAGCAGAGGCAGCCGGTGGGGGTATTGTTTTCTTCCCTAAAGGCCGTTTTTTAATCAACGAGAAAGAAGGTCGCCGTGATGGAATTGTTATTTCAAAACCCAATATAATACTTCGTGGAAGTGGCTCAGGAACTGACGGTACCGAGATTTTTATGAAAAACTATATGTTACCGAAAGATCCGGAAAAGAAATGGACAGTTCCGGCTATGTTTACGTTCAATTATTATAAAGGTTCCAATGCCAAAAGCGTTATTCTGGATAATGCCAAACGGGGTGCAATGAAAATAGTGCTTGAAGATGCTTCTGGCTTTAAAGTTGGCGACTATGTTTCGATGAAAATGCAAAATCCGGCTGCAAATAAGGAGTTTTTAGACAATATGGATACCTGGAATATATGGAAAACTACCAACGAAAAAGGCGTACAAATCAGCGAAAAACATAAAATCGCCAAAATTGAGGAGAATGTAATCACTTTTTGCGAACCACTTTGTACCAATATCACTGCATCTTACAACTGGAAAGTGGAAGGATTAAACCTGGCCGAAGGATTAGGCGTGGAAGACATATGGTTTCAGGGTAATTTCCATGAAATTATTGTGCACCACAAAAACTTTATTCACGATGCTGGTTGGACATTCCTTAGCATAGGGCGAGCCACCAATGCTTTTATTCGTCGAATTAGGTTGACTGACGTCTGTGCAGGTATTTCAATTGGAAATGGATATGCTTGTACCATGATAAATATTCGTTTCGATGGAAATCCGGGGCATTGTACAGTTAATGCAACCAATAGTTATGGTGTATTGATGGCCAATGTAACAGATGCAAGCAACGCGCCCGGTATGTGGCACGGTCCATGCAGCTCCAACAGCAGTTGCAATACCGTGATTTGGCGATACGAAGGACAAGCACGCAGCGGTCCCGATTTTCATGCTTCGTGGCCTTATTGTACGCTGGTGGATGCTTCTAGCTGTAAATACATTGGCAATGGTGGAAATTACGAATTGCTTCCCAATCACATGAAAGACCTGACTTATTGGAATATGAAACAAATAGGGAAATTTGAAAAAGTAGATTTCTGGGAACTGCAGTTGTACGAAAACAGCAACAACGAACAAAATAAATTCTACGGCAAATTTGTGAAAATTGTAAAACCTAATATTATTGGTATGTATGGCGATTCCATTTCGTTTGTAAGAGAGCATTTGGGACTTTACGAAAGCCCCGGAAAGCCGGTAACTCCCCAATCGCTTTACGAAGCCCAGTTGGAATTACGTTTGGGTAAACTGCCAAAATGGATAGTTGACGCTAAGAAATAAATCAATCGTGAAAACAAAAATCTTACTTCTTTCATTGGTATTGATGATTTGTGGATACACAAAATCTCAAACCGAAGCAGCCTGTTATACAGCTTTTAAAACCAATCCCGCAACTTCTGTTTTGCCTGATTATTCATACTCAGGGTATAAATTTGGTACAGATTCTATTCCAAATATCAGTTTGCCGGTTTTTGATGTCAGTAAATACGGAGCCATTCAGGATGATGCACTTGAAGATTTTGACGGAGTCCAAGCCGCCATAAATGCAGCTACCGCAGCCGGTGGTGGCATTGTGTTTTTTCCAAAGGGCAAATTTTTGATGAACGAGCAAGTGGGCAGAACAGCCGGAATCCTTATACCCAAAGGAAATATCATTTTACGTGGCAGTGGAAGTGGGGTAGGAGGAACCGAATTGTTTATTAACAACCATTTCGTTCCTACCGATACAACCTGTATGTATTGTACTCCACCCTTGTTTAAGTTTTACTATTATCAAAGTCATCCTGTTAAAACCCAACTTGCTCTGGATGCCAAACGTGGTGATAGACAAATAACTGTTGTCAGTGCTTCCACCTTTAAAGCGGGCGATTTGATTGAAATTGTGTTGAGCAATAATCCTGCTGCCAACGATGAACTGTTAAACGGACTGGCACCTTATCCGGAGTGGACTACCACCATTACCAATGGAATAACGATTAATGAAAAACACAAAATTGCCAGTATCAACGGCAATGTGATTTCACTGGTAGAGCCTGTTAATATTAATATGACGGCTTCATACTCATGGAGTGTAACTCCAAGACCATTAACTCAGGGTTTAGGGGTGGAAGATCTTTGGTTTCACGGTAATTTCCATGAAACTTTCGTTCATCACAAGAATTACATTCACGATTCCGGTTGGTCAGGTATTGCGATGAATAAAGCAGAAAATGGCTTTTTAAGACGCTTACGTTTTACGGATATGAGTTGCGGAATTGCATTAACAGAAAGTTATGCATCTTCCATTCTGTTTATTCGTTTCGACGGTAATCCCGGGCATTTTATGGTGGAGGCAAATGGTGGAAGTTACGGAACTTTAATGGGTTACATAGACGATGCAGCCAATTCTCCCGGAGAGTGGCATGGACCAGGACCTTCTGTTACCACCTCTGCTACAGTTCTTTGGCGCTATCGGGGTGGTACACGCAGCGGTCCCGATAGCCACGCTTCTTATCCATATTATACCCTGATTGATGCTAGTAACTGTAAATATATCGGAAACGGGGGCGATGCGATGGTTTGTCCGAATCATGGAAAAGACTTTACCTACTGGAATACGAAGGAGATTGGCACTTATTCCAATATTGCTTTCTGGGAAAACCATTTGAAACCTCCTTACGGAAATTTTGTAAAAATAGTATATCCCAATGTGGTGGGCTGGCAGGGTAAAAGTACCTTTGTAACCTCAACTTTAGGACTTTACGAAAGCTATGGAACTACTGTATCACCCGAATCACTTTACGAAGCTCAGTTGACATTGAGGTTAGGATCTTTACCTGCCTGGATACCATCGGCGAAAAAAGTATGGGCAGACTATCTGCTGAGTGGTCAGTGGCCAGTAAATCCTTTTATTACCGCAATAAGCACGCTGAACGATAATAATGAGATAAAAATTACAGTATTACCGAATTCGGATGGATTTACACTTTCAGGCAATCGGTTGAATGCACGTTATGAAATTTTTACAATTACCGGTAACCTCATAAAATCAGGAGTAATGGAAGGGTATACCCAACATATTTCATTAACAGGGTGTAAACACGGCGTATATTTTGTGTCAATACAGGCGGATACTGATATTACAACTAAGAAAGTGCTATATTAACCCCTAATACAATTTGTAACCCCTCTGTACAATAATAGGCATTATTTGAATTATTATATCCCCAGTTAATAGACTTCCATCCCTATTTTTGCACCCTACAAATCCATCTACTTATTAAATGAGTAGAGTTTTAATACATTCAAATTTGAATATTATGAAAAAAATTACCATTCTGGCACTCTGCGCCACCGTATTTTTCTCAATGGCAAATGCCAAAAATATCTTTGTAGATCCAACAAATGGAACTGATGGTGTCCTTACAAATAGAGGTACAACCTGGGAACTTGCTGTAAAAACGCTTGCCGGAGCAGTAAATACAGCTTATGTCGGCACTTTAACTGCCGGCGATAACATCTATGTAAAAGGCGGAACCCTCAGCTATGCTGCAGCATTTGCATCGAGTACCACAGCCAATTACTATGGTAGCTGCGATTTATCGAATACCGGTACATCCACTACCCGTACACTTATTGATAAGGATGGGAATGGGATTATTGAACCCTGGGAATTTCAGAATCAAACAGTTTTGTATTCTACCGCTTCAATTGCTTCAGGTGGAACTGGAAATGTAACAGCATTCACATTTGGTGCTTCTGGCTATACTTTCGATGGTTTTACCATTACTCATGTGGGAACAAATGCTTCTTCAACGACCACTGTTTATATGCGTACCATTAACCTAATAGCTGGTACTATTTTTAAAAATAATTCCATGAAATACTCTGTGGTTACTTTCACGCCAAGTGGTTCTACAGCAGCGCCTTTTGAAATGTTTTTTAAAACTTCAAGTGGTGGAGCAACAACCGTATCCAATTGTTTGTTTGAAAAAAACAATGTAACCTACAATACTACAACTACTGGTGCAGCTTATCCTTTTATTAGCATTAATTATACAAACTTCTCAAATTGTACAGTTCGAAACAATTTGGTTACTGTTAACGCTACTGCAGCAAATCTGGTTCGTAGTATGCTAATAGGAATCGTTCCATCTGTATCACCATTTCCATCAGTTAGAAATTGTTTGATTCATAACAACGAAATGGTGTATAATGGTACCGGTGGAACGACATCAAATGTTGGTGCAACAGTTAATATTTATGCCGTTGATGGAAACGATTCCATCGTTAATTGCACCATTGCCAATAATAAAACAACAAATGTACCGATTTCG
>JBAWXD010000109.1:0-12034 GCA_037144275.1 Paludibacter sp.
TAGAAAGAAGAACAAGAATAAAAGCACATATCCGTCATAAAGTGACTGGAACTGCACAGAAACCACGTTTGACCGTGTTCAGAAGTAATACACAAATTTACGCTCAATTAATTGACGACGTAACTGGTGTAACCCTTGCTGCAGCATCTTCACTTGGTTTGAAAGAAAAAGCAACAAAAATAGAACAAGCTGCTAAAGTAGGCGTATTGGTAGCTAAAGTTGCTAAAGAAGCCGGAATTACAGATGTGGTATTCGACCGTAATGGTTATTTATATCATGGTAGAGTTAAACAATTAGCTGAAGCTGCTCGCGAAGCTGGTCTTAAATTTTAATCAAGTATGGCAACAAATATGAATAAAGTAAAATCGACCAACGATTTGGAATTGAAAGACAGATTGGTAGCTGTTAACCGTGTAACCAAGGTTACAAAAGGTGGACGTACCTTCAGCTTTTCAGCAATCGTAGTGGTTGGAAATGAAGATGGAATCGTAGGTTGGGGACTTGGTAAAGCAGGTGAGGTAACTGCCGCTATTGCTAAAGGAACTGAAGCTGCAAAGAAAAACTTGATTAAAGTACCTTTGTTGAGAGGAACAATTCCTCACGAACAAATTGCGAAATTTGGTGGTGCACAGGTATTTATCAGCCCTGCTTCACATGGTACCGGAGTAAAAGCCGGTGGTGCTATGCGTGCAGTACTCGAAAGTGTTGGCGTAACCGACGTTTTGGCTAAGTCAAAAGGCTCGTCAAACCCACACAACCTTGTAAAAGCTACAATTGTAGCACTTAGTGAATTACGCGATGCCAACATGGTTGCTCAAAACAGAGGTGTTTCGCTTGATACAGTGTTTAACGGATAAATCTACAACATTATGGCAACAATAAAAATTAAACAGGTTCGCAGTAAAATCAAATCTCCAAAAACTCAAAAATTGACGTTGGAAGCATTGGGTTTGAAAAAAATGAATGCCGTAGTTGAGCACGAAGCTACCCCCCAGATTTTGGGAATGGTAAATAAAGTGAAACACTTGGTTGAAGTAATCAAATAATAATAATCTTAGACTCTTAAAAAAATAAGATATGAACTTAAGTAATTTAACCCCAGCAGCAGGTTCAACTTTTACCCGTAAAAGAATCGGTCGTGGTACCGGATCAGGATTAGGTGGAACTTCTACTCAAGGGCACAAAGGACAGAAATCACGTTCAGGATATTCCAAAAAAATCGGTTTTGAAGGAGGTCAGATGCCTATTCAACGTCGTTTACCAAAATTTGGTTTCAAAAACGTGAATCGTGTTGAATATAAAGCTATCAACCTGGATACTTTGCAAATTATTGCAGAATCAAAAAAACTGACTAAAATTGGTTTGGTTGAATTGAGAGAAGCCGGTTTTCTATCAAAAACTGCTTTGGCTAAGATTTTAGGCAAAGGTGTTTTGACAGCCAAAATCGAAGTGGAAGCAAACGGATTTTCGAAATCGGCAGAAGAAGCAATTGTAGCTGCAGGTGGAACTATAGTAAAACTATAATTGAACCATGAAGAAACTCATTGAAACAATTCAGAATATCTGGAAGATTGAAGATCTCCGCACCCGATTGCTTACAACTATTTTATTTGTAATGATTTATCGTTTCGGTTCTTTCATTGTTCTTCCCGGTATTGATCCTACAGCACTTACAGCATTAAAATCGCAGACACAAGGTGGTTTGCTGGCTTTGCTGGATATGTTTTCGGGTGGTGCTTTTCACAACGCATCGGTATTTGCACTGGGAATCATGCCATACATTTCGGCTTCTATCGTTATCCAGTTGCTGACCATTGCCGTTCCATATTTCCAAAAAATGCAGCGAGAAGGTGAAAGTGGTCGTCGTAAAATGAACCAATATACCCGTTACCTGACAGTTGGTATCCTGTTGTTACAAGGTCCTTCTTATCTGGTAAATCTTAGCGTACAGCTTGCTCAGGCAGGTTCTGCTCTTCCGGGCGGTTTCTTGTTTACGGTATCATCTACCCTGATTTTATGTGGTGGAAGTATGTTTGTTATGTGGCTTGGTGAGCGTATTACTGATAAAGGTATCGGTAACGGTATTTCATTTATCATTCTGGTAGGTATTATTGCCCGTTTCCCGGGAGCTATTATCAAAGAATTTGCTTCTCGTTTAGGCGATGCAGGTGGAGGTTTAGTTATGTTCTTGGGTGAACTTATCTTCCTCTTGATTGTAATTGCAGCTTCTATTATGCTGGTACAAGGTACTCGTAAGATTCCGGTGCAATATGCAAAACGTGTGGTTGGTAACAAACAATATGGTGGCGTACGTCAGTACATCCCTCTGAAAATAAATGCAGCAGGTGTAATGCCTATCATTTTTGCTCAGGCCATTATGTTTATTCCGATTACCTTGGTTGGTTTCTCAAAATCAGAATCAATGCGTGGATTTGTTGGAGCGTTTATGGATAATACCGGATTTTGGTATAATTTTGTGTTCGGTTTAATGATCGTAATTTTTACGTATTTTTATACTGCAATTACTATCAATCCAACCCAAATGGCAGAAGAGATGAAACGTAATAATGGCTTTATCCCCGGAATCAAACCTGGTAAACGTACCTCGGAATATTTAGACTTAATTATGTCACGCATTACCTTGCCGGGTTCTATATTTTTGGCAGCAGTAGCTATTATGCCTGCTTTTGCAAGAATTATGGGAATCAATCAGGAATTTGCAGCATTTTTCGGTGGAACATCCTTGTTGATTTTAGTTGGGGTAGTACTTGACACACTTCAACAAATTGAAAGTCACTTATTGATGCGTCATTATGATGGGTTATTAAAATCGGGACGTATTAAAGGTCGTACCGGTGGTGCTTCAGCCTATTAAAAATTAAAGCGAATGATATTTTTGAAATCTGACGAAGAAATTGAATTGCTTCGTATCAGTAATCAAATAGTAGCTAAAACGTTAGCTGAACTTGCAAAATTAATTCAACCGGGCATTAGCACGGAACAATTGGATAAGGTTGCGTATGAATTTATAAAGGACAATGGCGGAGTACCCGGTTTTCTGGGTTACAGCGGCTATCCGAAATCAATTTGTACATCAATCAATGAGCAGGTTGTACACGGAATACCTTCTGACAAAGCGATTTTAGAAGATGGTGATATTATTTCGGTTGATTGTGGTGTTTATATTAACGGTTTTCATGGCGACTCAGCTTACACTTTTTGTGTGGGTGATGTGAAACCAGAAATAATCGATTTATTGCGCACAACAAAAGAATCTTTATACAAAGGTATAGAGCAGGCTCAGGAAGGTCATAGGTTAGGTGATGTGGGTAATGCCATTCAAAGTCACTGTGAAGCGCGTGGATATTCAGTTGTTCGTGAAATGATCGGACACGGAGTTGGACGCAAATTGCATGAAGCACCTGAAGTACCGAATTATGGTCGCAAAGGAAATGGTATAATGCTCAAATCGGGGATGACCATTGCCATTGAACCTATGATTAATATGGGAAGCCGGAATCTGGTGTTTGAAAAAGATGGATGGACAACCCGGACAATTGACCGGAAACCGTCGGCTCACTTCGAACATTCAATCGCGATACGACGTGGAAAAGCAGACATATTATCGACATTTGAATATATAGAACAAGTTTTAGGCAACAAAGCACTTTAATATAGTTGCGAGTAGGTAGTTTAAAGTCGGTAGTAATACATAGAAAATACAACCAATCGTAAATTGTAAATAAAAAAATGGCCAAGCAAACAGCAATTGAACAAGATGGAAAGATAATCGAAGCATTATCGAATGCCATGTTTCGTGTAGAGTTGGAAAACGGTCACGTGATTACGGCTCATATTTCCGGTAAAATGCGTATGCATTATATCAAAATTTTACCCGGCGATAAAGTAAAAGTCGAAATGTCGCCTTATGATTTGTCAAAAGGAAGAATCTCGTTCAGATACAAATAAAGCCTTTCCAACCTCCCCAAAGGGGAGGCTTAAGAGATAGAAAGTTTAGTAAGAAATTAAAAGATTAAATAATATCCCAACTATTTAAATGGCTCCAGATAGTTGGTAAGTCCCCCTTGGGGGATTTAGGGGGCTTATAATCATTATGAAAGTAAGAGCATCAGTAAAAAAGCGCACGGACGATTGCAAGATTGTACGTAGAAAAGGTCGCTTGTATGTTATCAACAAAAAAAACCCGAAGTTTAAACAACGTCAGGGGTAATTAATTTATTTTTAAGAAAAAATAGTTTATGGCTATAAGAATTGTCGGAGTAGATTTACCCCAAAACAAACGTGGGGAAGTTGGATTGACTTATATCTACGGAATAGGTCGCAGTAATGCAAAAAAGATTTTAGAATCCGCAGGTGTCGATGTTGACATCAAAGTGAAGGATTGGACTGACGACCAAGCAGCTAAAATCCGCGAAATTATTGGAGCGGGATTCAAAGTGGAGGGAGATCTTCGCTCTGAGGTACAAACTAACATCAAGCGCTTGATGGATATTGGTTGTTACCGCGGTGTTCGTCACCGTATCGGACTTCCATTAAGAGGACAAAGTACGAAAAATAATGCTCGTACTCGTAAAGGTAAAAAGAAAACAGTTGCTAACAAGAAAAAAGCAACTAAATAAGGTTTAACTGTTAGCGAATTTTAGAAAAGCTAAATAATTTATCAGAATAATATGGCAAAGAAAACAGTTGCAGCCAAGAAAAGAGTCGTTAAAGTAGATGGAGTAGGTCAATTGCACGTACATTCATCCTTTAATAACATTATTGTTACACTTACGAATGGCGACGGACAGGTTATTTCCTGGTCATCAGCCGGTAAGATGGGATTCCGTGGCTCAAAGAAAAACACTCCTTACGCAGCTCAAATGGCAGCTCAGGATTGCTCCAAAGTGGCAGCAGACTTAGGTCTTAAAAAAGTAAAAGCCTATGTGAAGGGTCCCGGAAACGGACGTGAATCGGCTATACGTACCGTACACGGTGCAGGAATTGAAGTAACCGAAATAATCGACGTTACACCACTTCCACACAACGGTTGTCGTCCTCCAAAACGCAGACGTGTATAATTTGAAGATTTGAAAATTATTCAATTTGAAGATTTGATAATTAATTAGGTTTGTTTGTGCTACGTATTTGACCCGGTTTATGATTGCAGTAAATAACCTCTCAGCAGTCGCGGCAATAATCGAAAAGTACCTAGTCGAACGACAAACCATTTTATAATAAATAAAATAAAACAATAAAAAATGGCAAGATATATTGGACCAAAGTCAAGAATAGCACGCAAATTTGGCGAAGCTATTTTCGGACCAGACAAAGTGTTGGCTAAAAAGAATTATCCACCCGGACAACATGGTCAGGGTCGTCGTAAAAAAACATCGGAATACGGTATTCAGTTACGCGAAAAACAAAAAGCTAAATATACTTATGGCGTGTTGGAAAAACAATTCCGCAATTTGTACGAAAAAGCTCAACGCACCAAAGGTGTAACCGGTGAAGTATTATTACAATTATTGGAATCAAGATTGGACAATATCGTGTACCGTTTAGGATTATCTCCTACACGTTCAGGTGCTCGTCAGCTTGTAAGCCATAAACACATTACCGTTGATGGTAAAGTGGTAAATATCGCATCGTATCACGTTCGTGCCAGTCAGGTAATTGCTGTACGTGAAAAGGACAAATCTATGGAAGTTATTGGAGCTGCATTGAATGGCTTTAATCACAGCAAATATCCATGGATTGAATGGAATGCCGCTTCCATGTCGGGTACTTACCTGCACATTCCTGAACGCGAAGATATTCCGGAAAATATCAAAGAACAATTAATCGTTGAGTTGTATTCTAAATAATAATTGAAACCATGGCTATATTAGCATTTCAAAAACCTGAAAAGGTAATCATGTTGGAAGCTGACGCATTTCAAGGTAAATTTGAATTTCGTCCGTTGGAACCCGGTTACGGTATTACAATAGGTAATGCATTACGCCGAATTCTGTTGTCTTCACTCGAAGGTTTCGCTATCACTTCTATCAAAATAGAAGGAATAGATCATGAGTACTCAACTATTCCGGGTGTGATTGACGACGTTACCAACATTATTCTGAACCTGAAACAAGTACGTTTCAAACAGATAGTGGAGGACATCGAAAACGAAAAAGTAACAATTAATGTTACAGGTGCAACTTCATTTAAAGCAGGCGATATAGGTAAATATTTTAGCGGATTTGAGGTGTTGAACCCTAAACTGGTGATCTGCGAACTTGATCCTTCTGCAAACTTTCAGATTGACATTACTGTGAACAAAGGTCGCGGTTATGTACCTTCGGAAGAAAACAAAACAGCTAACCAGGAATTGGGCGTTATTCCGATTGATGCTATTTTCACACCAATACGTAATGTAAAATATTCTATCGAAAACTTTCGTGTAGAACAGGTTACCGACTACGAAAAATTAGTGTTGGAAATTAGCACCGACGGTTCAATTCACCCAAAAGAAGCGTTGAAAGAAGCTGCTAAAATTCTGATTCACCACTTTATGTTATTCTCCGACGAAAAAATTTCGATGGAAATAACCGAAGGTGAAGGTGGCGACGAGTTTGACGAAGAAATCCTGCACATGCGTCAATTGCTGAAAACAAAACTGACTGACCTTGAACTTTCGGTTCGTGCACTCAATTGTTTGAAAGCAGCCGATGTGGAAACATTAGGCCAATTGGCCGGATTTCACAAACACGATTTATTGAAGTTCCGCAACTTTGGTAAAAAATCGCTTACCGAGTTAGACGAAAAATTAGAAAGCCTGAATCTGTCCTTCGGAATGGATATCGCTAAATATAAATTAGATAAAGAGTAAAGAAATGAGACATAATAAAAAATTTAACCACTTAGGCCGTACATCGTCTCACCGAAAGGCAATGTTGTCGAATATGGCATCTTCTCTTATTCAACACAAGAGAATAGCTACTACATTGGCTAAAGCTAAAGCGTTGCAGGTTTATGTTGAGCCTTTGTTGACAAAATCGAAAGATGATTCCACTCACTCACGCCGTTTGGTTTTCAGTCACCTTCAAAATAAAGAAATCGTAACTGAATTGTTCCAGAATGTATCACAGAAAATAGCTAATCGTCCCGGAGGATATACCCGTATTTTACGTACCGGTTTCCGTATTGGTGATAATGCCGAAATGTGTATCATCGAGTTGGTGGATTACAACGAAAACATGTTGAAAGAAAAAGCTGCCAAGAAAGCTGCCCGCACCCGTCGTGCAGGTACTGCCAAGAAAACTGAAACCGCTGCTCCTGCTGCTGTTGCCGCTCCTGTAGCTGCTCCGGTTGTTGAAGAAGTTGTAGTTGAAGAACCAATTGCAGTTGCCGAAGAAGTAGTTGAAACTCCTGTAGTAGAAGAAGCTGCTGAAGAAGCACCAAAAGCAGAATAAAAAATACTTTTTTTATTTCAAAAGAAAAAGGAACAAGTCGTGGGATTTGTTCCTTTTTTGTTTTTGATTTATTATGTTCGAAATGACTCTCCGGATTTATTCAGCTTTTACAATATTTTGAATTACCCAACTTTCCAACTCTGTAATACTACTTAGCCCAATATGATTTATAATACGATCACGGCGCTTGTACATAGTATTCTGACTCATGTTCAATAAAGTACAACAGTCAGTTATATTAATTTGTAAGCTAATAAGGGTAATAACAATTAAATCCTGTTTAGTAAGTTGTGGATTTTCAATTTTTAATCTGGTTATTTTACCATCAAAAAGATCATTTGCTTCATCAATATAATAATCTCTTTCTTTATCTGAGAATACGGATTGTTTGGTTATTTCTTCAATAAAATTTTCAAGTTTGTTATCTACCTTAACACCCAGCTTTAAACGTTCAAACCGTAAGGTATTCTCAATTTTATTTTGAAGTTTAGCAAGTAATATCTCTCTCTTTTTGTCATTCTCAAGTTGTTTTGTATTGATTTCATATTCCAACCGTTGTTTTTCCATTGCATGGGCAGTCTGTTTCTTTTTATGACTTCTGTTAGCTAATAAAAGTGTAATCAAAATGACTAATATGACAATTAATAATACTCCAATCAAAATGACTTTATTTCGATTCGAAATTTTTAATTCATCTTTTTCTTTTTCATTCTTGGCTGAATCGTATTGTTTGTCTATACTATAAAGTTGACTTTTTATTCGTTTTTGAAAGATTGAATCTCTTAGCAAATATGCTTTTTCCATATCTTCAAAAGCCGATTTGTAATTCCCGGCTCCTCTTTTTAAATAAGCAGTTGTTACGAATCTGAGCTTCTTTGAATTAATATCAAACTTATCAAAACTTGAAATCCGCAGATAATAATTTGCTGAATCAGGTTTGTTTAATTTTGCATACAGATAGGACAGTATTGTTGCATAATAAGATTTTTTATCCGCTAAAACCCGATATCCTTTGAGTATATATTCTTTGGAATGGTTATAATCCCGATTATATAATAATTCACCCTGACGAGATAGAATATTATAATAATTGATTGAATCACCTGCTTCTTTCGAAAGTTTAAGAGCAAGATTAGAATAATAAAGCACATTCTTAAACGGGTAATCCATCTCAAAATACATATCCGAAATTTCACGACAGGCATAGGCCTGATAAATCTTATCTTTTGATAAGTAGAAATATTTTAATGATTTTTTAAAAAAACAGAGAGACTGATTATAGATTTCATCCTGCATATACAGATAACCGATATTAAAATCGATTAATCCGATTAATTTATATTCTTTTGTGTCAATAAGAACATTTTCTGCCTGCTTATATGCTTCTAAGGCAACTGTATCCTTTTTGAGTTTCATATTAATGCAACCCAGCAAATAATATGCTGTCCCACTCTGTTTTTTCAACCTGCTATTTTCATAGTATTCCACAGCTATTCGTATCAAACTGTCCGATTTAATCTCTTTGTGTAATTTATAGCGTACATGTGTATAATTCAGACACCAGGCTGCATAATCAGCTTTTGACATTTTCTCCGGTTGTTGAATGGACGACAATAACCGAAAAGAACTATCAGTAGCCGTGAACATAATTTTTTCCGCTTCAAGAATCGTTTTGTTTCTGGTATAATGGACTTGGCACGATACAAAAAAGAAACAAATCAATAAAATATTCCAAAACTTTAAATGATTCATAGGTTCATACAATTAAGGTTTAACTAATAAAATTATTTCTTTTATCAACAATATAAAAATACCGGATATTCTGTTTTCGTCAATTCGGATTGGTTAAAATCAGGACTTTTTGGTTATGAAATATTGCCTGTACAAATAATTTATTTCTTGTGAAAATTAATGCCTGATAATCAGGCTGATAAAATGTAAAAATTGCTTGCCTGTACAAATATTATTTTTGGATTTGAAAAATTGACCACATAACTTTGATTGCAAAAGTAAACAATTAGTTCAAACTTTAAAAACAAAGCTTATGAAACGTTCAATTTTATTTATTGCTCTTTTTACGTTTTTTATCTGTGGAATTGCTTCGGCTACCGACAACATTATTTTAGTCAAGGATCCTCCACCACCTCCAATTCCATCGCGTCTCGAAACTGAACTTCCTTTAAGTGCAACTATTAATGCATCTCAGCTGGCAGTGTATTTTGAACCAACCGTGGGTGATGCTACTATTACAGTGTACGATGCCTACAACAACATTGTATCTCAGGAAACAGTTGACACAGATTCAGAATCAAGTGTATTTATTTCGAGCAGTAGCTGGAGTGCCGGAAGCTACTCTGTGGTGATTATCTATGGTACTACAACAGTAAGAGGTTATTTCAATATGGAATAAGCTGAAACCTGAATTATTTAAGTGCTACAGTCAATTTTTCCGTTGAGCATAGCAGCTAAAAACAGTAAATAAATTTCTCGAAAATCCATGATTATTTCCCGACTGTAGCGCTTAAATTTCTGATTCTATAGGAATCCGACGAAAACCAATTGGAATTGAAACAAAACCAATTAGAAAGATTACGATACCAATTAGAATTAGAATAAAATCAATTAGTATTGAAACAAAACCAATTAGAAAGATTACGATACCAATTAGAATTAAAGCAATATCAATTAGTATTGAAATAAAACCAATTGGAATTGAAACAAAACTAATTAGAAAGATTACGATACCAATTGGAAATGAAACAATACCAATAAGAATTAGAACAAAAGCAATTAGTATTGAAATAAACCCAATTAGAATAATCACAAAACTAATTGGAATTGAGACAAAAACAATTGGAAAAGGTATAATACCAATTGAATAAATAAAAAAAGGGTATTTTAAAATCAAACTATATTTTCTCAATAAAAACATGTCTAACAATTAAAATGTAAAAAGTATGAAGAAAGATCATGCAGTTCTTGATTTTGTGAAAGCTCCGATAGCAATTAAAATTGAAACCGGACGAAGTGTGGAAACCAAAATGAGGCCTAACCCTATTTTCGCACATCCCGATGTGCCTTTTGATGACTTAAAGGAAAGTACTGACTTGCTTGAGACACGGAATGTGGCAGCACTCAATGGAGGCAAGGAGGCTACTGCTTTATTGCATCAGACCGAAGAAGACTGGGCTAACAAGATGCGTTTAATGGCTCGTTATGTCGACCGCATTGCCGATGGCGATAGTGCTATCATTCTGGGAGCCGGATTTAATCTGGCAAAACAACCGACACCTGCCGCCCGCCCTGAATTTAGTGTGGAGCAGGGAGAAAAATCGGGCTCGGTAATCTTGCAACGTAAACGGGTAGATGGTGCCCGCTCATACATCTGGCAGCAAAGTATCGATGGTAACGAATGGATTACTACACAAACAACTGCACAAGCTTCAGTTGAACTTACCGGACTTACTCCACTCACCAAATATTGGTTTCGGGTGGCAGCAGTTACTATTACCGGAACATCAGATTTCAATGATCCGGTTACGCAGGTGGTGATTTGAAAATAACAATACTCATTGGATAGTTTAGATACTATCCAATGAGTATGAGATTAACCATTAAAACTAACTTATTATGGATAAAAATAAATATATCACAAAACATAGAAGAATTCAAATAATCAACATTAAACTAAGACCTAAAGAAAGTCAGTTGCCTCAAAGATATGTAGAATTAATTGATTCTATTTTTAGTCAGAAGATATCAATAAATACTTATTCTGATAAATATACTCGTATTCAATCATTATATGGCAAACAAACAGATATAATACATGGAGAGCTCGTAAATTTCACAAAACTCAATCCGGACTTGCCTTCTTATGATACAGAATCCAATGAACTGAAAATGGTTGAGTTTGACACTAAAATTGGACCTAATGCCAAAACATGTGAATACTTTTTTGTTCCAAAATATCATAAATTTGTCTTGATTCATAATGCCAGAATCTCAATAAACCAAATAGTGAAATTTTTGGAAAAATCAAGTTTAGAAGTTCTGAATGATAATGAGGGCATTGACATTACTATAGAGAAATCATCCGAATCAATTGAAAGAATAATCAATTCACAAGCACAATATATAAAAGTTAGTTTGTCGTATTCAAATAATGCCAATAATGATGCCTGGGCTGCTGCACTGGATGAGGAATATCGCAGCAATGGTGTTAGAGAAGTTGAAGCAATTTACAAATCAGATAAAGCGAATTTGATTGATATTAGTAAGACACAAACAATAAAAGGAAATGTTGAATTGAGTCAATCAAATGGATATGTTGTAGCAAATGTTATTGAAAATGACAAGATAGTTCAAATTAACACGAATGATCATCCACGCATTGAGAAGATTTCATTTATAAATGATATTGTACAAAGTGTTTTGGATAAAGTTAACGAGATATTTGGATAACTTACGTTGAATTTGTAAGAATGGCTAATCAATATAAAATGGGGCTTAAAGGATTGTTTTCAATCTATCCTAAAATAAATTTGCTCAAATCAGCAGCAATCCCATTCTTAATTGAT
>JBAWXD010000110.1:0-11904 GCA_037144275.1 Paludibacter sp.
TGAAGCAAGTCTGGTTGCTCCGGAGTATTTCAACAACGATCCGTTTAAAACTAATATAGGTTAAATAGACTGTCCGAAAAATCAATAAAATACAGCTTTAGATGTCTCCTAAAATCAAAAATATAATTAGTGCATTACTCCTGATTGTCGGTAGTAATTTGTGTGCTCAAAATCCGGCAAACCCATTCAAAGCACCTTTGTATTGGAATGTGTACGAAAATAATTATCTGCAAAGTAAAGCTAATGTAGCTAATAATTATATTTCGGAAGCAGACTTACTGGCAAATATCAATTGGTTAGATGCCAATTTGAAACAATACGGTTATACTATGGTTTGTATTGATGGCTGGGGTGATGTAGATTATGATCAGTATGGCTACCGAACCAAGCATTCGTCGATGTGGATACATGATTATGCGTGGTGGTCAACTTTTTTGCAAAGCAAAGTGATGACCCTTGGCATTTACGATAATCCGCTTTGGATAAATAAAAATGCCGCCAATGCTGGTGTCAAAGTCAAAGGAACCAACATTCTTCTTTCGAGTTTGATAAATTCCTCCGAAACTTCCACCTGGTTTACCTGGGTGCAGGTTGATCGCACAGGAGCACAGGAATATGTGAAAGGCTGTGTGCAACATTACGCCGATATGGGGGTGAAATTTTTTCGGGTTGATTTTCTTTCGTGGTACGAAAGTGGCTGGGACAGAAATATGGGAACGGTTGGACCGGTCAGAACACTTGCCAATTATCAAACAGCATTGCAATGGATGCGTGAAGCCTGTGATGCTAACGGCATGTTTTTGAGTTTGGTAATGCCAAATTTGACTAACGATGGAGTTACGGAGCAAAAATACGGACACATGGTGCGAATTGACGAAGACTGTACCGACGGCGGCTGGGCTCGCTTTAGTGAAAATGTACGTGGAGTAAAGCGAAGTGGTTGGTCACAGTATGCCAATCCGTTTGATGGCTACAGCTATTGGTCAAAAATTGCCGGAAAAGGAAAAATGATTCTCGATGGCGATTTTATCCGATTGAATACCTATAGCAATGACGAAGAGCGAAAGACGGTGGTTTCACTACATTTATTAGCCGGCGGACCGCTTTCGGTTGCCGATCAGTATAATACCATTGGTGCAAGTTTATGGATTTATCAGAACGAAGAAATGCTGGCATTGAATGCGGATAAATTTGTTGGAAAACCGCTCTCAGGTGACCCGACCAATGCATTAAGTCAGGTTTGGAAAGGTCAATTGAGCAATGGCGACTGGATAGTTGGATTCTTTAACCGTGAAACGAGCGCTCAAAACCGTAGCATTAATTTTTCAACCGATCTTGGGTTGTCAGGAAATGTTTTTGTTCGTGATCTGTGGAATCATTCTGATATTGGAAGTGTTAGTTCTTTAAGTAAAAGTGTAGCATCGCATGCTTGTCAGATATATCGTATTTCATCCAATACCAATAAAGTGCTTTCACCTGTTTTTAGTATTATCGGTGGAACATATTCAGGTTCATTTTCAGTGAGTTTGTCAACAACCAACTCGGGTGCATCAATTTATTATACAGTCGATGGTACTGTTCCAACATCTGCTTCTTTAGTATATACAAATCCGGTTGTGATTACTGCAACTGCTACGCTCAAGGCAATAGCCATCAAGTCGGGGTTGGCAGATTCGTATGTCAGTAAAGAAATTTATACAATAAATACTCCTGCTGCGCAAACTGCTATGTTTATTGCCGGAACTTTTAACAGTTGGTCGCTGACAACTTTAGCGATGAATTATATCGGTGCTAATAATTGGACAACGAATCCAATACCATTAACCGCAGGTGCACAGCAGTTGAAATTTGCCAATACGTCGAATTGGACCGGGAGTGACTGGGGTAATACATCAGGTTTAATTGGTACGGCAACTCTCAGTACCGGTGGACTCCCAAATTTGAGTTTTACTATTCCCATCACAGCTTCATATATTATTTCATTCAATGATGCCTCATTAAATTATTCTATTAAAAGCTCATTGACAACCAATTTAGAAGTAAAATCACCTGACATTCAGGTTTTGGTCATAAAATCCAGTAATCAAATATTGGTGGATATAAATAACAACGAGAATGCCGAAATCGAAGTTATCAGCATGAGTGGACAAATACTTTATAGAATGAGTTCGGGTTTAAAAAAAAACCTGATTCAGTTAAAACCTGATACCCGAAATAGTTTATTATTGGTACGTGTGAAGACTGAATCGAGCACTTCAATAGTTAAAGTTGTATTGTAGATATTTTCCAATGAAATAGTAATTGTAATATTGCTTCAATTCTTTTATTTTGGCCTAATTTTTTTTTTGATGTATTGTAAAAAACCGATAGTTAGTGTTGTATTTTGTCTGATCTTGCTTTTAGTTTCAATTGATGTGAATGCTTACTCAAGAATAGAAGCCGAGAGTTATAGTTCTATGTCGGGTGTGCAGCTTGAAAATTCAAACACAACTGTTGGCTTTTTTGATGCCGGTGACTGGATGGCCTATCGAAATGTAGATTTTGGGACAGGCCCTGCCAGTATAATTATGAATGTAGCAAAAGCGAGTGTTGGCGGTGCTATCGAAATGCGAATTGATGGCATGAATGGTACCTTAATCGGGACTTTTTATCCTGAAAGTACCAACAGCTGGACAAGTTTTCAGGATCAAAGCTCAAAAATTCAAAACATAACCGGTGTTCATGATTTGTATTTTGTAGCTACCGGTGTAAATGGCGTTTGCAATATTGATTATTTCGTATTTTCCGACATAAAAATCTATGAGCCAAACTGGGTTTTATCCTGGTCGGATGAATTTAATGGTACTGCCCTCGACGAAACAGTTTGGTCGAAAGTAAATGATGGCAATCCTGCTAATGGCGAAATACAATTTTACACACCTCGTGCTGAAAATATACAAGTGTCTGATGGGACACTGAAATTAATAGCACGCAAAGAAACTTATACCGGACAAGGTCCATGGATGACGCAGCCGGTTACACGTGAATACACTTCCGGAAAAATAGAATCGCAAGGCAAAAAGACTTTTAAATATGGCAAAATTGAAGCACGAATGAAATTGCCCCGTGGCAAAGGGTCGTGGCCTGCTTTTTGGATGTTGGGCGAAAACTTTTTTAATACCGGGATTGGTTGGCCTCTTTGTGGAGAAATTGATATCATGGAACATTCTCAGGTGTTGGATAATATTAGTGGTACCGTTCATTCGCAAGCATACAACAACATTCCACAGGTAACTTCATCGTATATTATTAATAATTACGACACAAGTTTTCATATATATGGAATGATCTGGACAACCAATCAAATCAGTTTTTATGTTGATGACAATACCTATTTCAGTGTTAGCAAAACCAATTTGGGAAACTCTCAAGTTCAATGGCCTTTCGACCAGCCTTTCTGGCTAATCTTAAACGATGCTGTAGGAGGTGCCTGGGGTGGAACGCCCGATGATACGCTTTATCCGCTTACGACCGAAATTGATTTTGTCCGGGTATATTCGGATGTTCAAACGGATATAAAAAGCATAAGAAATCCGGAACCAAACATCCTTGTATATCCAAATCTAACATACGATTATGTGAAAGTTGAATCGACAGATGCATCACTTTTAGAAACAGCTAATACTATCATACTTCTATCCGATATTGCGGGAAACAGGTTGGAAAAAATCGATGTAAAAAGCTTACCAACAACTATTGAACTTCAATCCTATGCTAAAGGAGCTTATCTCATAACAGTACAACAAAAAGATAAAGTTATTAAGACGAGTATAATTTTTAAGAAATAACCGATCACAATTCAGTATACAAAAATACTAACTAACATATTAATGTCATGAAAACGAACAAGTTTAGTCAGACTCTTATTTTAATTTTATTGCTTATTACTTTAAACTCCATTAGTTGTTGCAAAGGTACAGCTCCCGATATTACTCCCGAAGCGCCAGCCAATTCGCCCACTCCGGTCTTCAACAGTTTAAGTATTCAAACTGATAAAGCAGTTTATAAACCCGGCGATGACGTTACTTTTACGATGGATATTTCAGCACTTCCGGCAGGAGCTAAAGTAAGGTATAAATACCTGAATACGGTTGTTTCAGAAGCTGTTGTAAACACTCCAAGCTGGAAATGGGGAACACCTTCTGATGATTTTCGCGGATATACAGCCGAAGTGTATGCTACTGCCAATACTGTTGAAACCATTTATGCAGTTAGCGGTGTTGACGTTTCATCAGTTTGGACAAAATTTCCACGCTATGGATTTATTTCGAAATACCCCATACTTGGTCAAACATACGTCGATTCGGTTATAACTAATCTGAACAGACTACATATCAACGGACTACAGTTTTACGATTGGCAAAACAAACATCACATACCATTACCGGTAGTTGGAACAACGCCACTTACAAGCTGGAAAGACATAGGTGGGCGCGACAACTATCTGGCTAGCATTCAGCAATATATTAGTTCTGCTCACGGGCGTGGAATGAAAGCCATGTTTTACGATTTGGTGTATGGAGCATGGGAAAATGCCGAAGCCGACGGAGTGGATGTAAAATGGTATATTTATAACGATCCGACACACACCAACCGCGATTTTTTTGCATTGAGTTCACCCTTCCTGAGCAACCTTTACCTGCTTGACCCTGCCAATAGCGGTTGGCAAAATTATATGATTAATCAGGTTAATATTGTATATAAATACTTAGCTTTCGATGGATATCATATGGATCAGGTGGGCGACCGGGGTACTCGTTATCGCTACGATGGAACCAACGCCTTACTGTCGAATGCATTTAAACCTTTTATCGACGCCATAAAAACGGCTGCACCAACAAAATTTAACGTACTAAATGCGGTAGCCCAATATGGCCAGCAAGGAATTGCGACTTCATCATCCGACTTTTTGTACACTGAAGTATGGTCGCCGTCCGACAGTTATAACGATTTAGCCAATATAATAAAGCAAAATAATACCTTGTGTAATAATTCTAAAAACACTGTGCTGGCTGCCTATATGAACTACGACATGGCAAGCACTCCTGGTTATTTCAATACGCCATCGGTGTTGACTACCGATGCTGTGATATTTGCTTTTGGAGGTTCTCATATCGAAATGGGAGAGCATATGCTTTGCCGTGAGTATTTCCCCAACAGCAGCCTTACGATTAAGGATGATTTGAAAAAATCACTGATTAATTATTACGATTTCTCGGTAGCCTATGAAAATTTGTTGCGCGATGGCGGAACATTTAATTCAGTGACATTATCATCAATTGATAGTAAGATTGCCATTTCTACCTGGCCTTCTTCGCTTGGGAAAGTGGCAGTTTTCGGTAAAAAAGTGGATACCCGACAAGTGATTCATTTAATTAATTTTAGCAATGCAACGACACTGAAATGGCGTGACAATAGCGGTATACAGGTTATGCCGGCATTGGTGAAAGATGCGAAAGTGGTACTGACATCCGATGCCACCGTAAAAAAAATATGGATTGCCTCGCCCGATGTGAATGGTGGTGCTTCCCGTTCGCTTAATTACACCCAATTGGCCAACAAAGTGAGTTTTATTTTACCTGAACTTCGCTACTGGGATATGGTTGTGGTTGAGTATTAATTGAATGCTTGATAAGGTAATTAGTTGTTTTGTTGTTTTTGTTAGCAAAAATTAAAAAAAATACATCCGTAATGAATTCGAAGATCTGTTTATTAGTTCTAATATTATCGTTTTTATGTGTTACTGAGTGGCAGTTAAGTGCTCAAGCTATTTACCATTCAAAAGCTTACAGTATTTACACGGATAAAGTTACTCAGGGTGATTTCGTTGCCAAAGCAATTTCATCCACTGAACTGTTGTCGAATTACCGCAGTCCCGATGTGGATAAATTTAGCCCCAATATTTCGTTTAAATTCAGCATCAATTGTCGTGATAATGAAATGTTTGCTGGAAAAGACCACTCTGTTACATTAAATCCAATAAATGGTAAATGCGTTACAACAGTTGTTTTTGGTGAGCAATTAAACGAAACAACAACTGTTCCGCTAGGAATAAATTTAACCGAAAATACAATTTGGACTATTCGGCTGGATATGCGAAAGGTGCTAAATGCATTCTCAACGTTTGGGTTTTATACTTTTTATAATGCTGATAAGTTAGGGAAAACTGATTTTAAAGGGGTATATGTGGCAGGAAATGCGGCACCGCTTTCGTGGGATTTTAGCAATTTAAATACTAAAACGGGTATGGAACTCAAAGATCCCGATGGTGATGGGATATACGAAACTACCCTGATTATGAATAATAAAAAGGACAAAAAACAAACCGAAGGGCATTGGAAACTCAGCAAAGATATTTCGGCTTTTCCGCAATACAAATCCGATATACCCGTTTCGGATGCCATTTATAATCTGGCCACCGAAGAAATGATAAAAGCCGTTGAGCCCGACAGCACTTTCCGGACAGGCAAGGAATGGGCAGGCGTTTGGACACGGGATATCAGCTACAGCATTATTCTTTCAATGGCTCATTTGCAGCCCACCGTAGCAAAATACAGTTTACTCCGCAAAGTAAAAAACAACCGAATTATTCAGGATACCGGAACCGGTGGAGCTTATCCTGTTTCTACCGACCGCATTGTATGGGCTGTTGCTGCATGGGAACTTTATAAAGTTACAGGCAATAAAGATTGGCTCAAACAAGCGTATACCATCATTAAAAATTCGATTGAAGATGACCTGAAAAACGTGTACGACCCACTGACAGGTATGGTAAAAGGTGAATCTTCCTTCCTCGACTGGCGTGAGCAAACGTATCCCCGCTGGATGCAACCGGCTGATATTTTTGAATCGGAATGTCTGGGTACAAATGCCGTTCATTACCAGGCCAATATTGTTTTATCGGAAATGGCCAAATTGCTGAATGATAAACCAACTGCCCAAAAACACAGTGCAATTGCAAAACAAATAAAAAATGGCATCAACAAATACCTTTGGATGAGCGACAAAGGCTATTATGGGCAATATTTATACGGAAGGAATTATAAAATTGTCTCGCCACGCGCCGAAACTTTGGGTGAAGCACTTTGTGTGATTTTTGGGATTGCCAATGAAAATCAGGCTCAACTTATTATTTCAAAAATGCCTCAAATGGATTTTGGCGTTTCCTGTATTTATCCTCAAATTCCCGGTATTCCGCCTTATCACAACAATGCTGTATGGCCATTTGTGCAGACTTACTGGGCCTTAGCTTCGGCAAAAGCCGGCAATCAGACTTCAGTCCTCGAGAGTCTGGCTGCCGTATATCGACCTGCTGTTTTGTTTCTTACCGACAAAGAGAATTTTGTAGCTGATAACGGTGATTTTGCAGGTACTCAAATCAATTCCAGCAATATGTTGTGGAGTCTTTCGGGAAGTCTGGCATTGGTTCAAAAGCTTTTATTCGGTATTGAATTTGGAACGGAAAGTCTGGATTTCCATCCTTTTGTACCCGAAGTCTTTAAAGGAAAACGTACACTCAACAACTTTAAATGCCGAAATGCAATACTTGACATTGATTTACAAGGATTTGGCAATACAATTCAACGTTTTGAACTGGATGGTTCAATCCTACAATCAGCGACTATTCCCTATTCTCTGAACGGCAAGCATAGCCTTAAAATCATACTGGCTGATAAAAAAATGGCTGATGCCACTATCAATAAAGTAAGCAATTATACAAGCATTGAAACACCGGTCTTAAAATATGAAGATGGAAAACTAAGCTGGTCGAAAATCAATGGAGCAAGTTCATACACAATCCTGAAAAATGCTGAGAAAGTAGCCCAAACTACCGATAATTCATATCAAGTCACTTCCGATGGTTTTGATGAATATCAGGTTATAGCGGTGGACGAAAATCAAACAGGCAGTTTTGCTTCAGAGCCCCTTATCAATTGTTCTACAGCTATTGAAAAAGCACTCAATCCACAACAACTGATTTCTGAAAACCCAGGCAATCAGGAAACAAATGGCATCGAGATTAGTAAATCACTGAACCAAAAAATGTCAATTCCGGTAAAAGTAGATAAAACAGGAACGTATACCATTCAGTTTAGCTATTCAAATGGAAATGGCCCGGTAAATACCGAAAACAAATGCGCTATCCGCAGCCTGCAGGTGGATGGGAAATTTGCAGGAACAATTGTGTTTCCACAGCGTGGAAAAAACGAATGGTCGAACCGTGGTAATACAAACTTTGTACAAGTGAAACTCACCAAAGGGATTCATACCTTTTCATTGATTCTCGAAGCTCAAAACGAAAATATGAATGGTTCGATTAATCAGGCTATGGTTAATACCCTACGACTCTATTGTTTAAAATAAAATTGTTTAAATACTGACTCGTTAAATTCCATTGAAATACTCGTTTCTTTCCTGCTATTCTCATTATATTTTTCATGTCCTTGTCTAAGCATATAAAGCTGTTTATCTGATAGTTAATATCAATAATGCTAATATTTAATTATATATTTTTTGTATAGAGGATATTCAATTATTTGTCAGTGTATATTTGTAGTGTATATTCTGACAAATTCTATTTGGCAGTATTGAAAAAAATCAATCAATAACTTTAAATTATCAATATCATGAAAAAACTAATCTTTTTATTATGTTTTATGGTTGGGCTTTTCAATCTGCTGAAAGCTCAAAATGCAATTGTTGGAACTGGTTTTTCTTCTGGATGGGGAAGTGGTTGTACTAGTCCCAATGGAACAGATTATACTTATTTAAGTGCAAGTATTGGTACTACTTATACAACAGGTGATTTAACACCTAAAGGTACAGGTAACCAGTATTGGAGATTAGCCATTGGCTGGAGTGGTACTTTTTATCAAGTTAGCAATGGAAGTGATATGGCAATAGTTCCCGGTGTCAAAACTAATGCAAATGTAACTTGTACAGCAACAGGATCTTATTATAGAAATGTTTCAGCCACCACAAACCGTTATGTATTTAAAACATTGGATGCAGGAACATCTCCAACCGGAACTTGGGTGTTTTTTGAATTAAGTGGCGCTTCGGCAACAGTTAGTTCTGTTGTACAATACCCAGCAGCTTCGACTGTATATGTTGGGAATCAGGTAACAGTAAATGCTACTCTAAGTGCAGCTTTTCCTACAGGACAAGGAGCCTATCTTAGATATTCAACCGATAACTTTGCCACATCAACTGTTCTATCAATGATTGGTTCAGGAACATTTTACACAGCAACTATTCCGGCACAATCTTTAAATACAAATATAAAATATTATGTATTTACTTCGGGAAGTGCATTAACTATTTCAAGTACAGATGCAGATTTATATACCATCAATTATAACAATAATACTGGAAATAATTATTCATATACTGTTTCAACTAATCCTTATTCCTTAACGAGTTCTGTCTTGATTGATTTTGGTGCAACTAATGATGGTACATATAATAAAAATACCACGTCACCTACCAATGGAAATTATTGGAATAATTTTACTAACAACGGAAAAGATGGAACGTCTCCATCCTATTTTGTGGATAAAACTACAGGTTTAGCAACAAATTTTAATGCCATTGTTACAACAACGTTTAGTGTTAACAATACAGTTTCTCTCGGATTAACCGGAACATCTATTGGAAATGACTTGCAAGTAGATAATGCTACGATGGATGCTTTTTATGCTGGTACAGCTGATACTAAAAATAGCATTGATTTTACAGGATTAAATCCTGTAAAAAGATATAGATTCTACATTTTTGGTTGCAGACCTGCAAGTGATCAGCGAGTAACACGATATACGCTTACCGGTTCAACAACCACAAGTGGCGATTTACAAACAACTAATACAAATCTAGGTGGATCAGGAATAAACGGAAATACAACAAGCTTATATATTTCTCCATTTATTTATTCGAATTCAAGTAAAATTTCATTAGATGTTGTAAATGCACCTTATGCTACTGGTACAAAAATGGGATATCTTAACAGTTTGAAGATGGAAGAGTATAAAGGATCTCAGACCATTACATTTAATGCTTTAGCTGTAAAATCTATAAATGATGTTGATTTTACACCTGGAGCAACCTCAGCAACTTCAGCTACAAATCCAATAACATATTCAAGTTCAAATACTGATGTTGCAACAATAGTAAACAATCAAATTCATATTGTTGGAATTTCTGGAACATCTAATATAACAGCTTCGCAGGCATCTAGTACTGATTATGATGCAGCACCCAACGTAATACAAACGCTAACTGTTAGCTCAACACCTGCTATAAGTTCTTTTTCTACTGCTAATAATAATGGTACAACTACATCGGGATATGTTGGTACTACTGTTACCGTTACTGGAGTAAATCTGAATAATATTAGCACGTTGAAAGTAGGAGGATCAGGTGGCACAAGCATTTCAAGCTTTACGAAAAACAGTACGACAATTACATTTATAGCTACTGCAGGCTTAAGTGGAGCTATTTACGTATCAGATGGAACAGATTCTTATACTACTAGTTCAGTTTATGTCGACCTGGGTTTTGTTACGAGCGCTGCCACCGATTGGAATACAGCTTCAACCTGGCTGGGTGCTGCGGTTCCTGTTGCAAGTTCATCTGTAACTATTGCCCATGCCATAACATTAAATGCAGCGGCTACAAATAATATTTCAGCACTCACAATAAACGCATCATCATCTCTTACATTTGGAGCATCGGGTTCTATAAACGTGTCAGGTACTACCAGCAATAGCGGTTCTATCATTATGACCGCGGGTGGTATACTTACGGTTGGAGCTGCTGGTACGCTGGCAAACGGAACTTCCACCTTTACAGCCGGAGCAGGTACAGTGATTTTTACGGGTGCAGGTACGCTTAGCGGAACAATTTCGCTGAATAATCTGACACTGAATGGAGCATTAACTAACCCAACAACGGTTACTGTCAATGGTTTGCTTCAACTCAACTCCGGTGCCACTGTATCCAATGCACCGACTTATGGTAGTTCGTCTACTTTAATTTATAATACTGGTGGTACAAGAGCAATGGGTACCGAATGGACTGCGAATGTCACAACAGGAAGTGGTGTACCTCAGCATGTTACAATTGGCAATGGTAGCAATTCTATTATTGATTTTAGTGCTTCAACTAACTGGTATCAATTGAGTGGAGATTTGCTGATTAACTCCGGATCTACCCTCAAATTAGCAGCAACAAACACAACCAACGGGTTGAAATTCGCAGGAAACATAACGAATAATGGAACATTAAATACCTTTGGTGGAGCAATTTGGTTTGTTGGCTCTACTTCCAAAACATTATCCAGTAGCACTGATTTGACAATTGACTTCCTGAAATTAGTAAGTACCGCAGATCTAAAACTAAGCGGATCGAATTTTACGATTAATGCAGCACAATTAGGATTGCAATTTAAGAATACCGGTGGGTTGGATTTGAATGGTAAAACCTTAACCATGAATTCAGGAGCTACTATTTCATTATTTGCATCAAGTGGTATAGGTGTAAAAACAATATCCAGTAGCAGTGCCGGTGCTATAATAGCAATGGCTGGCAGTTGTATTATTGATGCAAGTTCGGCAACAGGTGGTAGTCTTACCACAACTTCCGATGTAACAGTAACACTCCTTGGAGCTCTATCTATAGTAAGTCCTAATATATTTAGTACTGGCGGCACAGTTAAAGTTAATAATACTACTGCGTCAGTGATAACAAACTCACTAATATATACAGGTAGTGGCACATTAATTTATAATACCGGCGGTTCATACACCGCAACTGATAAAGAATGGCCAACTACCAACTCTCCGGGCAATGTCACGATTCAAAATTCGG
>JBAWXD010000111.1:0-11861 GCA_037144275.1 Paludibacter sp.
GGGAGGTTCTGATGGTGAAAGTATGAATATTAAAGCAGGTGTAAAAGGTGATATTGCTTATAACTACATCTGGAGTGCTGCCAACAATGCCATCAAACTGGAAACCAGTAAAACGGTAAAAATTCCTCAAACAAGTATGAATATCTTCAATAATACCATTATTAATGGTGGATTCCGTAAGGTTGGTGAAGCAACTAATTCAATTTTGATTGATAAATGGGCACGTGCAAGCATTTATAACAACATAATTTTAGGTAATCATACCGGTATTAATATTACAACAAAAGCAGATACCTTGAATTGTAAATATGGAAACAATTTAATTTATGCTCCTGCAGATTCGTTGAAATCATTTATTTATCCGGCCGGGGCATTCAGCAAATTACAATCTACCGATATCACCGGTTCAACCCTGACTTTATGTAATTCGGTATTTTCAGCCTGGGTTACACCTACTGTAACTCTGCCCGATAATACAGTTGAAGATGCTAATGTTCCAAGTCTTGCTTCAGGTTCTCCTGCAATTGCGAAAGGACTTACTGTAGCTCCGTTTACTTACTTTATAACTTCAGCTGATGGGAAAAAAGGATCAGCCGATTTACTGAACAAAGATTTAGGCGCCTATCCTACTGATGGAACGGGTAACAAACATTTACCAACCAGAAAACCGGTACAATAAGGTTTTGTAAAAGTATCAATAAATAAAATAAAACGAACGAAACAAAATTTAAACAATTTAGACCCACAAGGGCATGTTTAAATTTTGTTTTGTGAGTTTCTTCCGACAACTAAATAAAAAATTATAAACAGATGAAAAAAATATCATTCATAGCCATCGTTCTTTTTACAGTTTGTTCTGTCTATGCTAAAACTCCGGCTGCTTCGGCTTATAAAATTGTAAACAAAATCAGCCTGGAAGGTAACGAAAAATGGGATTATCTTTTCTCAGACGATAAGGCAAGTCGTTTGTATGTATCGCACGGAAGTCAGGTACAGGTTGTGGACGAAGTAGAAGGAAAAGTAATTGGAAAAATAACTGATCTTCAGGGAGTTCATGGAATAGCTATTGCCTCCGATTTGAAAAAAGGTTTTATCAGTACCAAAACCGACAATTCAGTAACCATTTTCAATACCGAAACTTTTGCAGTGATTAAGAAAGTTGCAATGACCGGTACCAGTCCGGATGCCATTCTTTTTGATTCATTCAGCAAAAAAGTCTTTGTATTCAACGGACATTCAAATAATGCAACTGTTTTGGATGCTGAAACCAATGAAATCGTAGCCACCATTGCATTGACGGGTAATCCTGAATTTGCTCAAAGCAACCGCAAAGGGCTTATTTATGTAAACCTGGAAGATGCAAGCAGTATAGCCGTAATCAATGCAAGCACCTATAAAGTAGAAAATGTGTGGCCAATAGCTCCCGGAACAGAACCAACCGGTTTGGCATTGGATAATGAAACTCACCGCTTGTTCAGCGTGTGTGCCAATAAGCTTATGGTGGTTGTTAATGCTGAAACCGGAAAAATAATTAGCAGTCTTCCAATCGGCGAAAGAGTGGATGGTGCGGCTTGTGATGCTAAACTGAAATGTGTTTACAGTTCAAACGGTGATGCCACTATGACAGTGGTAAAAGAAGGCGAAAATGATAGCTATAGTGTATTGGAAAACGTAGCAACTCAAAAAGGAGCACGTACCATTGCTATAAACAGAAAAACGCATCATATTTATTTGCCTGCTGCTGAATTTGAAGCACCTGCAGCCGGTCAAAAAAGCGGCAAACTAATTCCGGGTACTTTTGTTATTCTGGATATAGTAGCACAATGAATATGCTGATTTTTTAAATTTAATGACAATAACAGCCGGGGTCGGCAAGTGAAAGCGCTGACCACTGCTGTTATTTATATTCATTCAATAAATTCACAACAATGAAAAAAACAACATTATTTATTATCCTTGTTGCAGCTGCTTTGGCAACCATGTCATTTGCTCCGCTAAAAGAAACAAAGAAGGAAACATCATCCAACGGAATTACACTCAAGAAATACAAAAAAGCATTGAACTTTTTTGTATTCAGTGATTGGGGTTGGAGTGGAGGTAATTCACAACAAGCAGTGGCCGATGGTATGGCTCGTGAAGCAGAAGCCATTGACCCGCAGTTTATAGTTTCGTGTGGCGATAATTTTCAGGTAGCCGGAGTGGCTTCAACGCAAGATCCGCTCTGGAAAAATAATTTTGAAGATGTGTATAAAAACATCAGTTTGCAAATTGACTGGTATCTGGTACTTGGAAATCACGATTACAAAGGCAATACACAAGCTCAAATAGATTATTCAAATATCAGTCGTCGTTGGCATATGCCGAGCCATTATTATTCAATTGTACGTAAAATAAATGACTCAATTTCGACTAAATTTATATTTATGGATACTCCTCCTCTGGTAGATGAGTATTACAAAAAGGGCGGTTACCCTGACGTTGTGAAACAAGACACCGCTCAACAAATGAGATGGTTGGCCAATGAATTAGCTTCGAAAGAACAATGGAAACTGATTTTTGGACATCACCCAATCTATTCGGCAAGTAATAAACATGGTAATACTCCAGAGATGATTCAACGTGTGAAACCTTTACTGGAAAAATATCGTGCTCAGTTTTATTTTTGCGGACATGACCATGATTTTCAACATTTACGCGAAAAAGGAAAGAAGCTGAATTATATCGTTACCGGAACCGGCGGTGAACCACGCCCAAGTTCAACAAACAACCTGTCATTATTCAGTAACTCAACCCCCGGTTTTTCGGAAGTTACATTTCATGCCGACAGTATCCGGGTAGTTTTTATGGGATTCAATGGTGAGGCCCAGTATGTAACCGAGCAATCGTATAAATAAATATCAAAAAGTAAGTCTGTCTCAATTATTTTAGGTTCAATTAATAAAATGATTATTAGAAAAGCTGCCTGTGAAGGTGGCTTTTTTGTTTTTAAGTCCTTTTTTTTGCAATATTAGCTAATGTTTATACCGCAACAACACCTGTTTATATTCCTTCAACGCATGTTTATATTTCTTCTATGCATGTTTCTATTTCTTCAACGGACATTTATATCCCTTCAAGCTATGTTTCTATTTCTTCAACGAGTGTTTATATTTCTTCAACACATGTTTCTATTTCTTCAATGAGTGTTTATGTTTCTTCAACACGCGTTGTTGTGGTATAAACATTATCTGTTACAACGATAACATTATCTGTGAGCATGTGTGAAGCATATTGTGCTGAATAAACAGCATTCAAATAATCCTATATGCCCATAATTACGACATCTACATTAATTGATAAAATTTCTGATCAGAAACAATGGCTTCTGACTGCTGCACACCCACTTCACTTTTCAAATCACACCAATAATCCGTGCATACATAAGCGCCTGAGTAGTATTTTCAGTTTGTGTTTTGCTCAAAATATTCCTGCGGTGATTATCCACCGTGTTTTTACTGATAAAAAGTGTTGAAGCTATTTGGCTACTTTCGTAGCCCTGTGCCATCAGTTGCAGTATTTCCACTTCACGGCGGGTAAAACAGGTATCGGTGTGCGATACTTTCATAGTTCCAGTCATACAGTCCATAATCATCATTCCTCTTGGTGGAGTTTCTGTTTCGCGGCCTGTAATCGGGTCGAGCAAAAGCAGTAATAACCAAAGTTCCCCATCCTTATCTAATTCCAGTACCATATATTGATGCAAAATGCGTTGATACGTTCCGTTGGCTTTTTTCATACGGCATTCGTATATCAGTTTATGCTGTTTCAGTTCATCTTCAGTTAATTTTTTCAACAGGCTTAGAGCCTTATGTTTGGTTTGACGTACATACTGAATATCATCGGGATGGAGTAAATTCTGTAAACTTTCCATGCAGTTGAATTCTTTCTGAAACGGATAGTCGGCATCGTGTTGCCAATGCAACAATGTATATTCATTGCGGTGCATATCATATATAGCCATGCCTTTGTTGCTGGCTTTGGACAATTGAAGAAGAACCTGCTTCTTTCGTTCGAAATGGTTGTAATCTTCGTGCGAAACATTTTGAAACTGATGAATTAATTCGCGGTACTTTTGGTTAGGATTGGTCATTTGTAATAAACAGATTTTTAAAATTATTTAGAATCAGATAAATATAATTAACAATTAGTAAACAAGTTGATATTTATGTTCAACGGAACAGTTTGTATTTTATGAATGTAAAAATAGCGATTAGTCGCTATTGTAAAAAAATAGCAGAGCTAATACTTTTGACAACATAATACATGAAACACTATTCAGTCGACAGTTAACAAATATAACTTAAAATATTTAAAATACAAAACCAGTAAAACATATTATATTCATCTTAAAAATCAAACATTATGACAACAGGAGCAAGAATTCCACGCGGGATTGACGATTTCAATCCGTATTACACAAATGCCATCACCTATCTATCAGATGGAAAACCTACAACCAATGCTGTACGATTGGGCATACTACCCGAAGAGTTAACCCAGATGACAGACTTCGCCACTGCATGGGTGCCACTTTACATAAAATACAGTGATAAGAGAAACAGCCGCACCACAGCTGTGAAAGATCAGTTGCTGGAGATAATTGATAATACGGTAACATTTGATCAGAACAATCATATCCTGGATCGAATTGCAGCATCGCCAAATGTTACTATAATTGATTTGGAAACCTTTAATATTAAAAAAGGATCTTTGCAAAAAACTACACGAACAGTTTCAACAACGCCTATCATTGAACCAGTAACTGTGACCATACAACCCATTGGTGGTGGTTCGGCAACAATCAAGTGTTACAGTACAACCGGTCAGCGGGCTTCTATCTATGATGGTGCGGATAGTGTACAATATCTCTATCAGGTGGGCGATACCGCTCCAAGTTCTGCTGAAGCACCGGGACTTACCAAAGACTTATCAACCAAAGCGTCGTTTACACTGGCATTAGGTTCGGCAAGTTCGGCAAAGAATCTGTATATCTATTTCCGTTGGTACAATACAAAACATCCTGAACTGGCAGGTCCGAGGAGCTCATTGCAAACAACATTGATATTGTAATGACATACTTAAACGGAGAAAATCAGAATAAAAAAAGAACACAATCATTGTGTTCTTTTTTTATTCTGGCAATATCTCTGCAATATCCCGAAAAATTATTTTGTTTATAATCCATTTGAATAGCTGATTCAGACGATTGTTTATAAAAATAAAGCATATTTGTGAGTTAAGTAAAATAGCAAATGTCATAGATATTGCAATTATGTTTGACTTATCACCAAAACTTATTCACAAGAAATTAATGTTTTCATTATGTCAGGTTATAAAATAATCCATATCTTTACGTCTTCTTTTTCAGAACTATAACACGAAAACAAATCCCTTATATAAATACAAATCAATTAAAAAAAGTGTTATGAAAAATTACTTCAAATTTAATTTGTCAGGTAATAAATTATTGCCTGTGTGGCTGCTCTTTATTGTTCTTTACATTATTCCTTATTCAATTGTACAAGGGCATATTCAGGAGTTGAACAAAGTTCAACCCGTTGATGGTATGACTGAGGCTTTTCAGCGTATGGGTGCTATGTTTTCATGGCAGGCGTTGTCGCTTTTCCTTTTCGTATTGGAATATGCCATATTATTTTTCATCTACAAAATGACAATTGAAGGGGTAGAATTCAAGGAAAAGGTATTCAGCTTTAGCGGACAATTCGGAAGTTTTATCTCGTTATTTATTGGCAATTTACTGTTGACCATTATCACATTAGGCATTTATGGCCCGTGGTTTATGACCAACATGTATAAGTTTTTTGCCACTAATGCAAAACAGGGTGAGCATAACCTTGATTTCAAAGGCAAAGGATCTGATTTGTTTCTCATAATTCTGGTTACTTTGCTAATCCCAATGCTGGTGGTGGGTGCCATTGTAATGATAGGTGCTTTTATCGGAGGATTCTGGAAAGCACTTATACATCAGCAAATGCCTGAAATGAGCGGTTTGTTTATCGGTTTACTGATTTTGGCAGTAGTAGCTGCAATTTTCATTACAGTTTTCTTTATGTATTATTGTTACAAATGGTGCGTGAATTTGTCATTTAAAGGGTATGAAATTAAATGGGAAACTGAGTTGTGGTCATCGGTTCAGCAAATTCTGGTACAAACAGGATTGTGTGTTATCACTTTAGGTATTTATTCTCCGGTTGCCTCACTCCGGTTGTATAAGTATTTTGCTGAAAGAACGGTTGCCAGAAAAGAAAGCATAGTGAAGAAATTCGGTTACGAACTCGCGGCCGGTGATGATTTCCTATTCATTTGGGGACAGATTTTACTTTGCATAATTACACTCGGAATTTATTTTCCATGGGCGTATTGCAAAATAAGCGACTACATTTTATGCAAAACCTATGTAGAAGAATAATTTTTCTCGTTGCATAATTAAACCCGCGTAGCTTCCTGAATAAGTCACGCGGGTTTTTTTCTTTCAAACTTTAATCCCATTCATAATAAACTAATTCAGCATTTATTACTCTGAAACATATTTGTATTGCTATTGTAACCTCAATTTCAACAGCAATTCCTTACTTTGCAATAAATTTGACGAATGTATTCAAAGGAGGATTTCGGGGAACAGTTCAGATGGGGTGTTTCATTGGCAGCCTATCAGGTAGAAGGTGCGCATGAAGCCGATGGCAGAGGTCCTTCTATCTGGGATCAGTTTTCGAATCGAAAAAATCGGATTGAAGATGGCTCGAACGGAAATGTGGCTTGTGAGTTTTACTACCGCTATGAAGAAGATATTGCCCTTACCAAATCGCTTAACCTTACTCATTTTCGTTTCTCTATATCGTGGACAAGGATTATACCTGATGGCATAGGAGAAATTAATCAACCCGGTATTGATTATTATAACCGTCTGATTGATTGTTGCCTGGAACATGGTCTTGAACCCTGGGTTACACTCTATCATTGGGATTTGCCATTAGCCCTCGAAAAAAAAGGTGGTTGGACAAACCGTATTGTTGTAAATGCTTTTATCCTTTTCGCTGATATTTGTTCTAAAAGTTTTGGCGATCGGGTGAAAAACTGGATTGTAATGAACGAACCCTTTACTTTTACCGGACTTGGGTACTTAGTGGGTTATTATGCTCCCGGACGGTTTGGAATGCATAATTACCTACCCGCTGTTCATCATGCCACACTCTGTCAGGCCGAAGGAGCACGGCAGTTACGGCGGAATTTACCAAATGCTTTTATTGGCACTTCTATTTCCTGCTCCTATGTTGCCCCATCTTCCAATCATCCAAAGCAACTAGCAGCCGCCCGAAGGGTAGATGCATTAATGAATCGGCTGCATATAGAGCCTCTGTTGGGAATGGGTTATCCCGTTAAAGAATTACCTGTATTGGAACGGATAGAAAAGTATTTTCATCCCTACGATGAAGAACTGATTAAATTTAAGTTCGACTTTATTGGTTTGCAAAATTATTTTTCGCTTGTGGCGTATGATAATCCGCTGATTCCTTACTTGCAAGCATTTGTAGTGCCATTTCGGAAATTAAACCGTCCGCTTACAGCAAATGGTTGGGAAGTTTACCCGGAAGGAATGTATCGTATTCTGAAGCAATTCTCTGAGTACCCGATAAAAGAATTTATTGTGACCGAAAATGGTGCTGCATTTCACGATCATTTGGAAGGAAACCGTGTACACGACAAAAAACGCTTACAATATATACAAACCTATCTGGCTGAAGTACTCAGAGCCAAAAAGGAAGGAATGAATATTGGAGGTTATTTTATTTGGACGCTGATGGATAACTTTGAATGGAGAGCGGGATTTCGCTCCCGATTTGGAATTGTATATACTGATTTTTTGAATCAATCCCGAATTATCAAAGATAGTGGGCTATGGGTAAGGGATTTTTTGAAATAAACAGATAAAATATACTTATGAATAAAGCAATTACTTAAGAAAAAATGTCAAAAAACGAACTAAAACCAAAATTGAATTCAAGAATAATTATACTTACTACTCTTGTTACTACATTTCTGTATTCCTTAATCAGATATAACGTATTTGGAAAGGTTTCTTATGTAGATATTCCTACCTACATTTTGAATAAGAGTGTGGCCTTTACGATAATAATTTTACTCCCATTTATTTTATTTTTTAAAGCAAAAAAGATGGATGTTCATTTAAAAATTTTAAAACAAAGTTTACAATTTCTTTTATTAATACATGTGTTATTATCGGTTTGCTTATTATCACCATCGTATTACAGCAAATTATTTATTGGCAATAAACTTAGCTTATTCGGCAATCTTGCTATTTTAACGGGTGTTTTAGCTATTAGTTTAAGTATTTTATATCAATCTAAAATTAATTACATCGTTTTGTATGCTCTGGTTGCTCTTCATCTTATTTTTATTGGTGGTAAAGGTTGGTTTGAACCATCAAAATGGTATGGATATTTAGCACCTATTTCACTTATTTGTTTCCTTATACTGATAGTAGTGATGATAATTTCACATATAATGTTACAGCAAAAGAACAAACAGGATGTATAATCATCAATCATCGATTGTAGCTTTTGAAGTATACCTCAGGCAAAAAACAATCATAAATAAACTGATATAAACTAAAATAATACTGCATTTTTATGTTTTGGTACGAAGACGAAGTAAAAGAACTGGAAAGAAAAGCATTTCCAAAAAAAACGAAGAAAAAAAGAGTTGTATTTTATGGTAGTTCCTCATTACGACTATGGGATACTATTCAAAATGATTTTCCTGAATTTCAAGTCATCAATCAATCTTTCGGCGGTTCCACACTGGCATCTTGTTGTTGGTTTTTCGAACGATTAATTCCAAAGACGAAACCGGATATACTCATATTGTATGCAGGTGATAACGATCTGGGGGATAACCGGCATCCTGAAGAAGTATATTTCTACTTCGTTTCTATGATAGAACTTATCAAAGAGAATTTTGATGAACTACCGGTTGCGTTTATTTCTGTAAAAAACTCTCCTTCCCGAAAGTACCTGGAAGGGTCTATAAATTATACCAACAAAATAATAGCTGAACTTATAGAGCAGAAATATCCTCAATGTACATTTATTGATATCAATCAAAGTATGTTGCTTAATAATCAACCCAATCCGGAATTATTTGAACCGGATGGTCTTCATTTGAGTAAAGCAGGATATGCCGTTTGGAAAAAGGAGATAAAAAACAACTATTTGTCCCGTTTTCTGATTGCGAACACAAAGTAATGGAGAGAGAGTACCATAAATGGTTTAGTCCTAACCTCAGACGAAATATGGAACTTCTGGTCTTTGGTCATGCCGGAGCTAAGGTATTGTTGTTTCCCACCCGTACTGCCCGCTTTTACGATTACGAAAACTGGAAAGTTATTGATTCTTTGCGACATCACATTGAACAAGGTTGGATACAGCTGTATTGTCTGGACAGTATAGATCAGGAAAGCTTTTATTGTTTTTGGGCACACCCACAGGGACGGATTTTCAGACATATAGAATATGAAGAATATATTCTGAATGAAGTTATTCCTCTTGCCAATCAAAAGAATCTAAATCCGTTTTTTATGTCGGTGGGATGTAGTATGGGAGCTTTCCATGCGGTGAACATTGCTTTTCGTCACCCACATTTGTTTGGCAAAGTTATAGCTTTAAGCGGCAGGTACGACCTGACGCTAAACCTTGGACTTTATTATGATTTGTTGGACGGGTACTATTCCGATCATGTTTATTTTAATTCGCCCAGTCATTTTATGCCGAACATTCCGGATAGTGAGCAACTTCATCATTTACGCAAACTGCAGATTACCATTGTATGTGGCAAAGAAGATGTTTTTATTCAAAATAACCGGGAATTCAGTCAATGTCTTTTTAATAAAGGTGTAGATCACCAGTTTCACGAATGGGATGGACAGGCACATAAAGCAAAATACTGGAAGCAAATGTTACCCATGTATATTTGAATAACGATTGTAATTATTCAATATATCTTTGAAATACGAAATTATAGCTCTTCAAAACATGATTTATGGGGATAGGTTATTGTTTGTAATCTTATCGAAATATTTCGAATAAATATTAAGGTATGAAGTTGATTAAATAGCTGATTCTGTTTATAGTATATAAAAATAAAAGTATATTTGCAATTTTGAATCAGATTTATAATTTGAACATCTCAAAGCTCATATCTTAATCAATAAAAAACATTCAGACATGTTAAAGATAACGGCCTATCAAATCGCGGAGAGCATTGATATTAAAAGGTTCAAGAACGATTTTACAAGCAAGTTGCTTTCATCTTCATCTTTTGAATTGTTTTACGAATACGAAGAAAAATCCTACTTGTATCTGTTTAACTATGGAGTCGCTATTTTTGCCGATTTTTCGGAGATTGATGAGAGCAAAGTAATCACTTTCATTGAGAACTACTGTTCAACTCCATTCACAGAAAAGTTTTCTGAGAATTTTATAGTTAATCTGGATAGTAAAAAGCCTTTGTCATTTTCCTACAATAGTGCCAATGTGCCTGAAATAAATAACGAAGTAATCAAAATTTGCATGTTGAATGTAGGGCATTCGGTTGTAATGGATTATTATCTGGATGAATCCAAGAAATTGTTGTTGGCCGTTACTGACTTCACTACACAGTTGGAAAGGTTTGGTAAAATAGATATTACCAAAAGAGAAATGTTGAAATTTATTGGTAAAGTGCTTAACACGAAGAACAAAATTATTGACGAACTTTATATTCTGGATGCTCCTGATATTGTTTGGGAAAACGAATTTCTATCAAATGTCAATAATGGTCTTTCAAAAACCTTTGAACTGAAAACCCGCTTTCGGGAAATTGAGTATCATTTGAAAATTATAGAAGATAATTTGAGTAATTTCCGTGAAGTATTGCATCATCGCGAGAACCGGGCGTTGGAACTAATAATTATTGTGCTTATTCTTATTGAAGTTTTCGATTTGATTTTCAGCAAAATATTCAAATACTGGTAAAAATTAAGTCCGATTCACTTGTTTTTGTTAATAGCTTGTGAATTCATACATTATGAAAATAATTAAAAAGTATTTAGTTATAATTGGAATTATTATTTCTTTGATTTTCATTATAATAGCAATTTCAAGTTATCCGGGTGGAACCTATCAGGACAAGAATTCTATAGGATTTGACTGGACAAGAAATTATTTTAGTAACCTATTTGAAACTAAAGCGATAAATGGCTCTCAAAACCCTTCTTTAATTTATGCATACATTGGAGTGTTTATTTATTCAATAACTTGCACTGTTTTTTTCTTTAATATGTCAAAGAAAATACCTGAAAAGAAAGTTGCTAATTTCATTAAATATACCGGTATAGTTACTATGCCTTTTACGTTTTTAGTTATCACACCTTTACATGATGTAATGCTAATAATTTCAAACTTTTTGTTTTGGACATGCATAATTGTTATAACAGTTTTTGTACTAAAAACCCGACTTCATTTTTTAAAACTTTATTGTATCATTTGTCTGCTTATTTTTTATTATGCTGTATACATACATGCCTCTAACAATTGGGATTTATTACCAATAATACAGAAGGTAAATAATGCAAGTTCAATATTGTTAATTATAGGACTGGAGTATTTTACAAAAAAAGAAGACTTTGCTCATACAGCATTAAAAAAAGCAAAGGTTGAAGACCTGCAGCAGCAGCAGTAAGATATTCAAATACTGGTAATTATATAGGCAAAATAGATTTTATAAAAAATTATGAAGGCAGTAGT
>JBAWXD010000112.1:0-11648 GCA_037144275.1 Paludibacter sp.
GAGACAAAAGGTTCTGCGACTGGTTGGACTACTGAAACTTACACCCTTTTACCTGCTAAATGCTATGTAGCTGTCTATAAAGCATCTCAATACGCCACACCCAGTACAGATGGTACAATAATTTTTAGTGGAGCACTAAATACAGGTACAAAATCGATTGATCTAACCTCTTCTTCGGCAGATTTTATTGGTTATAATCTGGTTGGAAACCCATTCCCTGCATATTTAAATATTAGCAGCCTGAGCAGCAATTCGAATGTAGCACCAAGTTATTGGTATCGCACCTATGCATCAGGAAGCTATGTGTTTGATAGCGAGAATTTACCCAGTGGGTTAGGTACCAGTTTGAGCGGTTTGCAAATGACCGGAAAAATACCACCCTTGCAGGCTTTCTGGTTAAAGGCAACTAATGCAACAACACTCTCCTTTTCAAGTGCTAACTGTGTTCATCAGGATAATCCGAATAATAAATTCAGAGCGCCTTCAACAGCTAATGCTACCCAACAAATAGTACGCTTGCAGGTTTCAAACGGAGTAAACAACGATGAAGCCATTATTTATTCTAATACAGCCGCATTAAATAGCTATGATGCCTATGATACGCCCAAAATGTCGAACAATAATGCAGCCATTCCTGAAATCTATACTAGCGTAAATGGTCAAAACCTGGTAATTAATGGATTAAATAGCATTCCATTGAATACAGAATTGCCCTTAGGCTTCAGTACCGGACAGCAAAATACTTTCAGTATCAAAGCCAGCCAGTTAAGCAACTTTGATCCGGGCACGCAGCTTATTCTGAAAGATAATGTACTGGGAATCCAAACCGACCTGACCGATGGTAGTGCCTACAGCTTTAGTTCGGATGTTACAAACAGCAGCACTCGTTTCAGTGTACTGTTTAAATCGGCATCGCTAACTACAGGCATTGATCCGTCCCTGGATAACAGCGTATCAGTTTACCGCAACGAGCAGAATCAGATAGCTGTAAACTATTTCGGCAATGTGAGCCATGCTGAAGTATCGGTATACAATGTAGCCGGTCAGAAGTTAGTAAGCAAACAGCTAAGCGGAACAACAACCATTATCAATACGCTACTCGGAAGTGGTGTATATGTGGTGAGAGTAACTAAAGCGGGAGTAAATACAACGAAAGAAGTAATTTTAAACTAATCTCTTCGTATTGATGTTGAGGGTGAGACTGTAAGTCAAACCCTCAATATCAATATTGTTATGAAGTAAATTAAACACTGAAAATCTCACCATAAAATCAAGAAATAATATGAAAACGCTGAAAACCACTGATAATACGAACAAACGGATCTATAGTTCTCCTTCCATAGTACATATCGAATTAGACAATGAAATTTCCCTGCAGTTGGAATCAACGCCACCACCGGCACCGGGTGAAGCAAAATTAAATGTTCCCGAATATTTCAACAACGATCCGTTCAAAACGGATATAGGCTAAGTAGAAGATTGTCTGTTTAGATTTGAATTAATTTCAAAAATACGAGTGGAACATCCCCTGATTACTGTAGAAAATACGAACTTTTGTATAGTCTAAATTATTGGGATGTTCCATTTGTATTTTGTTATTTAGAATTAGCATTCCGCTGAAATAATACAGCTTTTTACTGATTTCTTTTTTCCTCAGCTTATCCCTTTGCTATTTTTACAGTATAAATTTAAAAAAAATGCCATGAGAAAAAAATACCTGAGTAGTATCGTTGTTCTTCTTTCATTTTGTATCGGATTAGTAGCTCAAAATTCCATATCAGAGGTTCTTATACCTGCTGGAGAGTTCCAAATGGGCGACCACTATGGATTCGTCGACCCTGCCCATCCGAGCGATGAAATCCCATTGCACCTGGTTCGGTTGGATTCACTTTATATGGCAACCTATCTGACTACGAATCAACAGTATTGTGATTACCTGAATTCAGCCAAATCAAAAGGTCTTATAGAAGTACGAAACAAGAAAGTATATGCCGTGGGCGATACAACCGCGTATTACCTGACGAATCAGTTTCTTTCCTATTACAGTATCAGCTGGAACGGAACCACTTTTTCGGTAGCTGATTTTCGGGCAAACCATCCGGTAGTGGGGGTTCAGTGGTCTGGTGCTGCAGCATATTGCAACTGGCTGAGTCAGCAAAACAGCCTTTCCTCCTGTTATACTCTTTCAACGGGAAATTGCGATTTTACAAAAAACGGCTATCGTTTACCCACAGAAGCAGAATGGGAATTTGCAGGAAGGGGTGGAAAATACAATCCATATTACATTTTTCCTTGGGGGAATGATACTACAAATCATAGCATTGCCAACTGGCCCGGCTCCGGCGACCCTTATGAGACGGGTCCCTATCCCTGGACAACTCCGGTAGATTTTTACGATGGAAAGTTGAAACTGCAGTCGACCTACAATTGGCCGGGCAACCAAACAAGTTATCTAACAGCTAATGGAGTCAATGCCTATGGCCTTTATGATATGTGCGGTAATGTCTGGCAATTCATCAATGACTGGTACGAAACAAACTATTATACTACAAGTCCGTATCTGAATCCTCCCGGACCAAGCTCAGGCAGTCTTATGCCCGATGGGAAAACCTGCAGGGGAATGCGTGGTGGGAACTGGTGGAGCGGCACCAATGGATGGTCAAGAGTTTCTAACCGCGATCCTTCCTATTTCCGTGGACCCGGAAACGATTGGTTTCATGTAGGTTTTCGGGTAGCACGGTATGCACGTAGAAATACAATGGGTTTGAACGAAATAGCTGCAAGTACCATACATATTGAAAACGCTCCTAATCCATTTAAAGCAGGAACGGTCATTTCCTATACTTTATCCGGCGAAGAAAAAGTTAGTCTGAAGGTTTATAATTCACTTGGAACTGAAATTGCTACGCTCGTCGACGAAACTCAACAAGAAGGAGCCCATACCATTCAGTGGACTAGCCAGAATCAAAGCGCAGGAATCTATTTATGTCAACTGACGGCAGGAAGTCAGCATTCCAGCATCAAAATGGTATTAATAAAATAATCAGGGAGGAAACAGACTATGACTAAAAAATATTTTCTTGCAATCCTCTGTTTGCTAAGCATCCATCACGTTTTGTTGCCTTTGTATTCGCAAACACGGACGGTGGGATTATTTATGAATGACACCGCACAAGCTTCCAAAGGTTATACCTTGTTGTCACCCATGCAGAGCACATCCACCTATTTAATCAACAATGAAGGCCGGGTGGTACATAAATGGTCGAACAGCAAATACACTCCGGGGCGTTCGGTATTTTTACTTCCAAACGGACACTTATTACGCACAGGTTCCGTACGCAATGATTCGATTTTTACGGGTGGTGGCGATGGTGGAAGAATTGAAGAATTTACGTGGGGCGACACTTTGGTTTGGAATTTCAATTATACAAGTACAACATACACTGCACATCACGACATACGCCGTTTGCCCAATGGTAATATCCTTGTTCTTGCCTGCGAAAAGAAATTGTTAAGCGAGATGATGTCTGCCGGATTCGACACAAGCCGGTTTCAATCCGATCTTCGTACCCGAAAATACATCATGCCTGAATACCTCATTGAAGTTCAACCGACCTATCCTTCGGGTGGAAACATTATTTGGCAATGGCATGTCTGGGATCATTTAATACAGGACCTCAACCCTGCCAAACAAAACTACGGAGTGGTTCGGAATCATCCGGAGCTCGTTTGTACACTCGGATCGCTGGATTCGGTGGGTGGTGGTGGCTCTCAACCCATTTTTTGGAATCATGCCAATGCCATTGATTATAATTCAAAATTTGACCAAATCATGATCAGTTGCCGAAACAGCAGCGAAATATGGGTTATTGATCACGCTACAACTACTGCTGAGGCAGCAGGTCATACAGGAGGGAAATACGGAAAAGGAGGCGACCTGCTCTATCGATGGGGAAATCCTAAATGCTACCGAATGGGTACGTCAGCCAACCAAAAACTTTTTCAGCAACATAATGTTTCATGGATTGATTCAACAAGCGTTGGTGGAGGCGATATGCTGTGTTTCAATAATGGTGTGGGGCGTAAATACACAAGCGCAGATCAGTTCACTCCACCGGTTGACAGCCGTGGATTTTATACCCGCGAAGCCGGCAAGGCCTTTGGCCCGTCGAATCTGACATGGACTTATGCGGCAACACCTCCCACTTCATTCTATTGTACCGACCTGGGTGGCGCATCTCGTTTAGCCAATGGAAATACCCTGTTGTGTAACGGAATTTTCGGACAGCTTTTTGAAGTAACTGCAGGCGGACAAACCGTTTGGAAATATGTAAACCCCATTGTTCCCTCTGGTCCGTTAAATTGGAGTGCTGTTATTCCGTCTGACCCAAATGCCCAGGGACAATTGTGGAACGAAGTGTTTAGAGCACAACGGTATGCACCAAGCTACCAGGGCTTGGCGGGACGAAATCTGACACCCGGTAATTTACTGGAAATCAATCTGACAGGAATTGAAGAAACAGAGCGTAATCCACTGAGCTCACTTCAGATTTACCCGAATCCATTTCAGACAGCAAGCACCATACATTTTGAGTTACAAGATGATGGCCCTGTGAAATTGGTTCTGTATGATTTTTTCGGACGGGAACTGGCCGTACTGCTTAATGAACGGAAAACAGCAGGAATTTATACGGTGAACTGCGATGCAGCAGGACTTCCCGGCGGGATTTATTTATGCACATTGACTGCCGGTGGAAGTTCAGCAAGCAAAAAACTGATGATTCTGCGATAATCAAAAAATGTTTTAAATCATTGCCGGGTGGGTTAATTGACTTCTTAACTGATAATTATATCTTGCGTCTAATTCGCGAAAATAATTCTAAATCACGTATATTCATTCGAGATTATAAGTACCGAAAATCATACAGTAGTCTGATGATTTTGATGATTAAATTTGACAATGAAATCTCGTTGGCATTGCAATCAACAGCGCCAGACGGTCCGAATGAAAATCCTACTGATTTTGCATCGGAGTATTTTAACAATTATCCATTCAAAACGAATCAGGCCTAAAACAAAAAATCACCGATAAATTCCTTCAAGGATTTTCTTGTATTTAAACGAAGAGATTGAATCCCCACTGAGCCGGGGATTCTTTGTTTTTATAAAAGTATTCAACCATATTCAGCGCATTCTGTGTACAATAGCCTTAAAATGCGTATCTTTGCAGTTCAACAATAAAATATCCATGAGATTTGACGAATTGCCGCTTTGCGATGCGGTATTAGATGGCCTGCAAGCCATGAATTTTACTGAAGCTACCCCGGTTCAGGAACAAACTATCCCCGTAATTTTACAGAAACGTGATGTAATTGCCTGCGCACAAACCGGAACGGGCAAAACCGCAGCATTTATTTTACCGCTTCTACACAATTTACAAGCGGAACCCCACAACGAAAACTTCGTAAATGCCATTATCATGGCTCCTACCCGTGAGTTGGCGCAGCAAATTGATCAGCAAATGGAGGGTTTCTCCTATTTCACTTCCTTTTCGTCGGTGGCTGTGTATGGGGGAAATGATTCACAGGCCTGGGATGTTCAGCGTCGTGGATTGCAAAAAGGAGCTGATGTGGTGATTGCGACTCCCGGACGTTTGCTTTCGCACATAAACCTCTACGACATTGATTTTTCACACGTAAAATACTTTATTCTCGACGAAGCAGACCGCATGCTCGACATGGGTTTCTTCGACGATATTATGATTGTGGTTAATCGCCTTCCAAAAGACCGTCAAACCATTATGTTCTCAGCTACCATGCCTCCTAAAATAAGGTTATTGGCCAAAACTATTTTGCATGACCCGGTGGAAGTGAAAATTGCGGTTTCCAAGCCACCCGAAAGCATTATGCAAACGGCTTATATCTGTTACGAACCTCAGAAACAAATGATTGTTCGACACCTTTTTGCTGACCAACAACCGAATAAAGTCATCATTTTCTCCGGATCAAAACTCAAGGTGAAAGAGCTTTTTAAAACTTTCCGGCAAATGGGATTATCGGTGGGCGAAATGCACTCCGACCTCGACCAGTCGCAGCGTGATCATATTATGCACGAGTTTAAAAATAACCGTGTCAATATTTTAGTTGCAACCGATATTGTTTCGCGTGGAATTGATATCGACGACATTTCATTAATTATAAACTACGATGTACCTCACGATGCCGAAGATTATGTTCACCGTATCGGACGTACAGCGCGTGCCAGTGCCAAAGGGATGTCAATCACTTTTGTATCGGAAGAGGAACAATATAAATTCAAGCAAATAGAGGACTTTTTGGAAAAAGATATTTATAAAATCCCAATGCCTGTAGAGTTGGGTGAAGCTCCCGAATATAAACCGGAACTGCACCGTTACGGACATAAAAAATTCACTTCGGGAAAAGGTCATTTTAAACGCAGTAAACCGAAAAGATAAAGTATTTCTGGACGAAAAGCTAACGTGAGAATCATATCGAAGCCCCTTAATAGATAATAACAATAAGTAATCAACCCCCTTATTTCAATTATTTATGAAAATTGAATATAATAATTTGTATACACATTTTATTTTTACTACTCTACACAGACTACCAATAATCTCAGAATTACATCGAAAACGAATTGAAAAATATATTACCGGATTAGTAAATCGAAGAGATTGCCATTTATATTCGATTTATGCCAATCCTGAGCATATCCACTTCTTGATTTCAAGAGCACCAAAGGTAAATGAAGAATGGTTAGCAACCCAAATTGAAGAAGCTTCCTGTAAATTTATCAATGAAAACCGGCTTTGTGTCGGTCAGTTTCAATGGCAATCAACATGTGCAGCATTTTCCGTTTCAAAAGGAGATATAGATCGAACGTGCAAGTACATATTAAATCAAAAGGAAAAACATAAGAAAAAAACTTTCGCTCAGGAATACGAACAATTTATGAAACATTATCAGCAAACTTTAATTCCAGAAAATAAGGTAGAATAATACCTAGATTTTTTCTACTAAGGGTGGATTATTTACAACAAATACTTTAATATCAACAGATTACCCCTTAGTAGAAAAACAAAACATAATATTTTCCCCTTATTTTTCAGTTAGAGTTGCGATAAAAGTCCTTTAGTTTTTGCATGTAAAAAAGGGAAAAGGAAGATTATTCTGTAAAACAAGGGGGAATATCTCTTTATTTATTTCTACTAAGGGTAAATTATTTACAACAAACACTTTAATATCAACAGATTACCCCTTAGTAGAAAAACAAAACATAATATTTTCCCCTTATTTTTCAGTTAGAGTTGCGATAAAAGTCCTTTAGTTTTTGCATGTAAAAAAGGGAAAAGGAAGATTATTCTGTAAAACAAGGGGGAATATCTCTTTATTTATTTCTACTAAGGGTAAATTATTTACAACAAACACTTTAATATCAACAGATTACCCCTTAGTAGAAAAAAAAATCGCATTAAGCCCCCCTTATTTGGAATTATTTCGAATTAAAGTTAGTTATTTCTTAAAGTGACCTCATTATATTTATGCCAACACCTTTCCCCTACCCTTTACTCAATAAAAAACAACTAAACGACGAACTAAACCGCTTGGGCAGAACGGGCATGCCCTTTTTGTTTATTATCGATTATAAAGCTGAAAGCGGCTATATCATTCAGAAAGATGAACTGGATAAGCAATTTGTTCGCTTTTTCATTGATGGGAAAACTTCAAGTCAGTCCATGAATAATACCCAATCAACAAATCAACCAATAACCTGGCAACCAAAACCTGTCTCCCTCAAAAATTACCAAGCTAAATTCAATTACGTTATTAAGGAAATTCACAAAGGAAATTCTTTTCTGACCAATCTGACACAACCAACCGAACTGACCACCAATCTTTCGTTGTCAGACTTATTTCAGTTTGGTTCAGCAAAGTACAAACTCTGGTTGAAAGACCAGTTCACAGTACTATCACCTGAAACATTTATTCGGATAAATGGCCGGACAATCGCATCATTCCCCATGAAAGGAACGATTGATGCCTCGCTGCCGAATGCCGAAGAACAGATACTAAATGACCCGAAAGAAAAAGCCGAACATGCCACCATCGTTGATTTAATCCGGAATGACTTGAGTCTGGTGGCTGATCAGGTGCTTGTGAAACGCTATCGCTACATTGACAAAATTACCACCAATAAACAGGATTTATTACAAGTCAGTTCCGAAATTAGCGGACAGTTAGCTGAGAATTACAACGAGCGAATTGGGGACATTCTGTTTGCCTTGCTGCCTGCAGGTTCCATTAGCGGAGCACCCAAGAAAAAAACGCTTCAGATCATTGAAGAGGCCGAAGGTTATGAAAGGGGGTTTTACACCGGCATTTGGGGTTGGTTCGATGGAAAAAACCTTGATTCAGCGGTTATGATTCGGTTTATTGAACAAGTTGGCAACAATCTCGTTTTTAAAAGTGGAGGTGGTATTACGGCTCAAAGTGACCTGCAAAAAGAATACGAAGAACTTATCCAAAAAGTATATGTACCGATTTATTGAATCCATACAATTAAAAGAGGGCAATTTCAAGCGACTTCCTTATCATCAGGCCCGCCTGGAAAAGGCTATGAAACAATTCTTTCCAACTCAGAAAGTGATCAATCTGGCTGAAAGTTTACAAAAAACAAACTTTCCCGCTATTGGATTGTATAAGTGCCGTGTGGTTTATGATTCCGAAATTCGGCTGATTGAGTATGTTCCCTATCTTCGGCGGGAAATCCACAGTTTGAAAATAGTGCATTCAGATCAGGAAAGTTTTCCGTACAAACCGGAAGACCGAAGCGGATACAATGCTGCCTTTGCGCAGCGTGGCGATTGCGACGATGTACTTATCGTCCGAAATGGTTGGCTTACCGACTCATCCTATGCCAATATTGCGTTGTTTGATGGGAAAAACTGGTTCACTCCACGAAATCCGCTTATTTTCGGTGTAAACCGGGCTGAACTACTGGAAATGGGAAAAATAACAGAGAAAGATATTAAGCTTACAGATTTGCCTGATTACACACAAATTGCCTTGTTTAACGCGATGATCGAGCTGGGTGAGATAGTGCTTGAAGTGGCTAAAATAATGCCTTAAAAAGGGTTCTGTGGTATCATGTTTTATGTTTTATGTTTCATGTTTCATGTTTTCTGTTTTCTGGTAAATAAAGGAACATAAAGAATAAGGGTTAAGATAATTTCGCGTATTTTTCTACAAAGGGAAAGAAGAAGAATAAAAGGGTTCAACAGTGATTCAAAAAAACCATATTTTTGGTTTGTAAACCTTAGTAGAATAATTAACGCCACAACCAACTCATACCTTATTTTATGGAAGAAATTTGATTTGAATATCAAAAACAATAGAAGAAGAAAAATAGCAATCTATTCCGCTTTTCCTTTCGGATTAGTATTCGATTTAAACAAAGAATAATACTTCCCTTTCAACGCAATCAACTGTTTGTGACTTCCACTTTCCACTAATTCACCTTCGTGAAAGAAATAAATCAAATCAGCCCATTGCACCGATGTGAGTCTATGACTGATAATGATCGCCGTTTTATCTTTCGATAATTTTTTCAGGCTATTAATAATCTGATATTCGGCTTCTGCATCCAGGGCGCTCGAAGGTTCATCCATTAGAATTAAGGGCGTATTGCGGTAAAATGCACGAGCAATGGCAATTTTCTGCCATTGACCAATACTTAACTCCTCGCCCCCTTTAAACTGATTTCCCAAAATGGTGTTATAACCATCGGGCAAGTGCTCAATCACATCAGCAATACCGGCAGCTTCGGCAGCCTTCTGTGCCTGATCGCGTTTAAAGGCTGATTTGGTACTTCCCAACCAGATATTTTCAATAGCCGTAATATTGTAAAGGGCAAAATCCTGAAATACAGCCGTTATATTTTCGCACACAGCGGCCTGCCCCAGTGCTGTTGAATCAATATCATCAAACAGAATTTTGCCTGAATCAGGCTGATAGAATCCACAAAGCAGTTTTATCAGGGTAGTTTTACCTGAACCGTTTGCTCCGACAAAAGCGACTGTTTTACCGGCCGGAATCGTCAGATTGATCGACTTCAGTGCTTCCCGTTTGCTCGATTCATACTTGAAATGTACGTTTTCGAAGCGGATTTCTTTTTTAAGCGAAAAAGGCGTAGAAGTCAATCGATTGACCTTGACCTGTGAGGGGATATTAAGAAAGCGAATAAAATCGTTTAAAAAAGTCTGGTCTTCGATAATCTGCGTAATAGAACGAAAAAAATCGTTCAACACCGAATACCCGCGCTGAAAAGCAAAGAAAAACAGCACAACGGTTCCAATCGTTATTTCATCGTTTATCTTCAGAAAAGTAACATATCCCAAGGATAGGAAGATCATACTGACGGCAAAAAACTGGGCGTATAATCCCATTTTAAGCTCCGCTTTTCGGTGTTTTATTTTTTGTTCAAAAAGTGTTTGCTGTGTATCGGAAAACAGATTCCGGAAGAAATGGAAAAACCCAAACAATTTCAATTCCTTGGCAAAGGGAAAGCCCGTCAGAATGCGGTTGTAATAATACATTTCACGCTCTTTCGTACTTTGTATTTCCTTCAGTTTATAAAGCTCTTTGGAGAATTTCAATCGCACAAAAATACCCGGAACAACTGCCAGGAATAGCACCAACACCAAATACCAACGAATTGATAGGAAAATACCCACCAGGAATAAGGCTGATGCAACGGATTTTAATCCCATGAGCAGTTCGTTGAGTATCTTCAACGGTCGATACGATGCTTCCTGAACAGCCCGGTGTATTTTGTCCTGTTTATCCGGATTTTCGTAGTTCGAAAGATCCAATTCGGCATGTTTGCTGTGTAGTTTTTGAGAAATCGTTCGGGTAAGCGATTGGGACATTTTCTCGAGGTAAAAAGCACTTATTTCGCTAAGCACGGCGCTCAACAGAAACACCAAAGCTGTGGCTATCAGTAAGGCTACAAATACAATATGCTGATGGGCATTATAAGCTGTCGTAACCGTCAGCTGATCAATTAAGGACTTTATACAAAGTATAATGACAAAAGGAAGAACTCCTTGAAAAACGGAGATAATGGCATTTACGAAAAATAATTTCTCTGAATTCTCAGATACAATAGCAATATTCTTTTTCAACGACCTGAAACCTGAAAATAGTCTGTTAGCCAGACTTCTGAATCGAATAAATAAGTTATCAAGCGGAATCAGTATTTTCGATAAATGCCTGGAATTAAAGCTATGAAATTTCATATACAAGCTATCCGTTTTAATGATCCGTTTTTTGCGCTGAATGGACGAAATTTTGCCAACTAATTCATTCGCCGTAAAGGGAGGATCTTTGTGAAGATTATGATCGCCTTTAGCCACAAATACCTGCTGATTATTCTGATGAACGATATCAATTAAGCGGTGGGCAACAAGCTTATCATTTAATTTAAAAACAATTAATCACTAATTCAGGGCTTTTTTTTTGTTTTAAATTCTTTAATGTATTTTAACATCCAAATAATCTGTGACAATTTTTTTAATGTCAGCAAGTAACTGAAGATTTTTTTAAAATTATTCCCGATGAAGAAAT
>JBAWXD010000113.1:0-11626 GCA_037144275.1 Paludibacter sp.
AAAGTACTTTTGAAAAAATGCTTCACCAAACGAAGATCGCAAGTTGGCAGCATGGTTTGCTACTAATGAATTGCGGGAATATTTCTCACAACGTTACGACAGAGAGTCGTACTTACTAACCTGAGTTCAGGATAAGGATTTTAAAATCCGAGTGATAATTGAGTTGAATTTTCCCATTCAACGTTAAACTATTAAAGGAAGACCGTTGCAATTAATTTTGTAGTGGTTTTTTATTGGTAGAAAATAAGTAGTATCTTTGTACCAGATAATCTATTAAAAGGTTCGATAAAAGTACACTTTTGCTACCAGTTTGCTACTCACACACTAATGCAAGTGTTTTAATCAACTGATTTTATGATAGATATATCATTTATGGGGCTGTTTGGTTTTGACAGCAGGTAGAACTGATATGTAAGCATGTCGAGCATTGAGAAAGCGGCTCGTTAATCTCGGATCTCAAACAACTAACTGGCGAAAATTCTTACGCTCTTGCTGCTTAATCGAATCAAGTAGATTAAGCTTAATTCCGGCACTAGGTGCTGGAACGGGACATTTCCCAAAGGCCGTCGCTCCGAGGCTCGAGATATGGAAATGCAGCTAAATCGGGGATAGTTCCGGTCGGCCTTGCAACCGGAATGAAATAAAAAGGATAAGGCGCAGGTTGGTGGCTTCGGTCTTGCCAGCGCACGAAAACCTAAGCGAAGATAAACATGTAGAAAGCTTATTATTTCCTTGTTTGGACGAGGGTTCGACTCCCTCCAGCTCCACAAAAACCAATTAATCACCTGTTATTCTGTTGAATAACGGGTGTTTATTGTTTAAAGAAGAATATTTACTTTTTATTTTACTATTTCAAATTCCCCTTTCAACTTGATATCCTCCGAACTGCTTCCAATCCAAACTTCAAATTTTCCGGCCTCAACTGTCCAATGCATATCTTTATCCAGCAATTCCAAATCTGCTGGTTTCAGTTTGAAATTTAATGTTTTGGTTTCGTTGGGATTTAAAGTCACACGTTCAAAACCTCGTAATTGTGATTCATAAATAGTAACACTGCTTACCAAATCTTTTACATAAAGTTGCACAACATCATCGCCTTTTCGACTTCCTGTATTAGTAACATCTACTGAAACACTTATTTCCCCTTTTTGCTGTTGTTTTTCCGAACTTATTTTCAGGTTTTTATATTCAAAAGTAGTATAACTCAAACCGTAACCAAACGGATAAAGCGCACCGTTTACCGAAGTATTTCCATATCCATTCGGTCCCTGACTCGGTTGTCCGGCTTGAGAGCCTGGTTTGAAAGGAAAATTGAGTTCAATCTGTCCCAGTGATTTTGGAAAAGTGACCGATAGTTTCCCACCTGGATTGTAATTGCCAAAAATGGTTTCGGCTATAGCTTGTCCACCTAATGCATTGGGGAACCAGACTTCTAATATGGCCGGTAGAAAACGATTTTCCCAGTTTATGGTGAGTGGTTGTCCGTTGATCAATACCAATACAATTGGTTTTCCGGTTTCTTTCAGAGCCATCAAGAGTTGTAATTGACGACCCGGAAGTCCAAGTCCAGTTCGCGATTTGCTTTCACCGCAACGTTTTTCATCTTCACCTAACACCGCAATGACAACGTCCGATTGTTTGGCTTTTTCAACAGCCTGAGTAATGGACTTTTGTTCAATGGGAGTCAATGTTGTGGGAATTATCTCACTTTCGGGCCAGGTAGCGTCAATCACTTCACAACCTTGCGCATAATCTACCTTGGCCGATTGCCCAACATAGTTTTTTATGCCATCCAACACATTGGTTATTGTTAGGTTTTGTGGACCATATCGACTAGTATATGCATCTTTGTTGGTTGCTAATGGACCTGCTACTAATATGTTTTTCAACGATTTCAGGTTCAGTGGCAAGAGATTGTTTTCGTTTTTCAATAATACTAATGATTCATGAGCCATTTGCAAAACAAAGTCTTTGGTATCGGGCGAAGCAACAATTTTATCGGCAGCTTTTGGGTCTTTCACATAAGGCGAATCAAACAATCCCAATTGAAATTTTACACGCAACACGTCAGAAACATTTCTGTCTAATGTTTTCATGGAAAGTTTTCCTTCGTTTACAAGTTCACGTAAAGGAAGAATATAATCTTGTGGTGGTGTGAATTGAGTTCTCACATTAAGTCCGGCTTCGGCAACCTGTCGCACAGCTTCTTTGTAATCAGCTGCTACATGGTGTTTCGTTTGGACAAATTCCACGGCTTCGCTATCTGAAACAATAAATCCTCTGAATCCAAACTGATTACGAAGCAATTCTGTGAGAAAATAATAGCTGGAACTGACCGGAACGCCATCCCAATCGTTATAACTGCTCATCACACCCATTGGATGCGATTCACTGACTATTTTACGATATGGATAAAGATAAAGCTGATGCATTTCGCGTGGTGCTACATGTGGATCAGTGCGGGCATCACCATCCCGACCACCTTTTGGAACACTATAAACAGCATAGTGTTTGAGAGTTGAAGCAACTCCCTGTGATTGAATGCCTTCCACCATTTGTTGGCCAAGCGTAGTTACATGAAATGGCTCTTCGCCATAACATTCCAGCACACGCCCCCAGCGCGGGTCACGGGCAAGGTCGAGAATGGGTGCATACACATTAGTGTAGCCCAGCGCTTTTGCTTCACGACCCACAATAATTCCAGCTTGACGAACCAAGGCTTTATTCCAGGTGCTTCCAATGGCAATAGGGGCAGGAAGTGGAGTAGCACAGTCGTGATTCAGACCATGAATGCCTTCGTTGGAAAAATCCACCGGAATTCCCAGCCGTGTTTCTTCTATAAACCAACGCTGAACAGTATTTATTGCTTCGGCATGTTTGCTGTAAGGAAATGAATACTGAGTGGTTTTAAGTCCATTCAGGTGCTCGTCGATATTAGCAATTCCGTCTTTCCATATCTCGTTTTTCCATTCAGGAGTTGATAGCTCGTCTTTTAAAACACGTTTGTAACCATATAGAGTAGCACATTGACAGGTTTTTTCATTCACATTCATTTGACTCAATAAATTATTCACGCGTTTTTCAATGGGTTGAGTCGGGTCTTCATAAATATCCATTTTGCCGTTTTTATTGAAATCAATCCATCCATTATGATAAATAGTTTGAGCTAAAAGGGTTGGAGTAAAAAATAGAAAACAGCTGAATATCAGCAATAATGGAAAATACTTTTTCATAAAATGGAATTTTTAATTGGCCAGAATTAAATAATTCTTCCCGGCTGAGGTTTCGAATGAATTTAAATAGCTTTTTCCTACAATAGATTCTTGTATTTCGGCTTTAACTTGCACGTTTTTAATCGAAATTGGCATATTGGTTCTGACTTTACAAATTCCATCTGTATGGGATAAAATGACTGCTGATTTCAATTTCCCTTTTTTCCAATTCATTGAAATATCATAATCACCACGTGCTTTTAGTCCTGAAATTGAACCTGTTGACCAGGCATCCGGCAAGGCAGGCAACAAATAAATTTCCTTCTGATAACTTTGCAAGAGCATTTCCGAAATGCCTTCCACCACACCAAAATTTCCGTCAATTTGATACGGTGGATGCGCGTTCAACAAATTTGGATAGGAACCGCCACTTAATGAAAATCCTTTTTCGGTTGTGAAATTCAGGTCTTTTTGAAGTAATTTGTAGGCATGATTACCATCTAACATTCTTGCCCAAAAACTTATTTTCCAGACAATAGACCAACCGGTACCGCCATCGCCTCTGAGTTCCAGTGTTTTTTTGCAAGCGTTAAAAAGTTTCGGTGATTTGATGGGCGAAATGTCATTTCCAGGGTGGAGACATATTAAATGCGAAATATGGCGGTGATGCGGGTCTTTATCGTCATAATCCTCAGCCCATTCCTGCAAATTACCGTTTTTGCCAATCTGATAAGGCAACAGTTTCTCATTTGTTTGGATTAGCTTTTTGCGAAAATCAGCATCAATATTCAAAATTTCTGTTGCATCAATTATATTTTCGAATAGATTATGAATTAGCGCCAAATCAACCGTAGCACATTTTGTTACCGACCAGGTTTTTCCATCAGGAAGTTTGAAACTATTTTCTGGCGATGTGGATGGCGTAGTAATTAAATGACCTTTACCATCGTCAATCAACCAATCGAGACAAAATTCTGCTGCCCCTTTCATAATTGGGTAAGCTGTTTTTTGTAAAAATTTTTTATCCTGACCGTATTCAAATTTATCCCACAAATTTTGACACAACCAAACTCCTGCTAATGAGAAATTTGCCCAGCGCGGATCGCCTTTCATATCGCCAACGGGATTGGTTGAAGCCCAAATATCGGAATTGTGAGCTGCTGCCCAACCCCGACAACCGTAAATGTTTTTGGCTGTAGCTTCACCCGTTTTCGACATGTTGATAATCTGGAGGATTAATGGCTCATCCATATCGCCAAGACCGGTTTTTTCAGCAGCCCAATAGTTCATTTCCAGATTTATATTGGTGGTATAACTTGATTTCCAGGGTGGACGTAATCCTACCGACCATTTACCGGAAAGATTGGCAGCAATACCACCCGGTCGTGAGCTTGAAATAAGCAGGTAACGGCCGTATTGGTACAACAAAACCTCCAATTGTTGATCTGATTTATCGGTTTGGTAGCGTTGCAGTCGCTCGTCGGTAGGTAATGCTTCTGCTTCCGGATTATGTGAAAGTTCAAAATTCAACCGATTGAAATATCCCGAATAATCAGCAATATGCGTGTTTTTCAAATCATTATATTTTCTACCGGCTAAAGCGGTTAGATATTTTTTTGCCAATGCTACTTCATCTTTTCCTTCGCTCACCGGACATTTATCATAGCCGTTAAAACTGGTAGCAATTGAAATTGCCAGCGTGACATTTGTTGCATTGGAAACAGAAATACCTTTCTCATCAACTGTTTCAATACCGTCATTTTCAATCGATTTTATTCGTACTTGAAAGCGCATACCTTTGCAGGAATCGCCCCACTTCGGTGTATCCCCATCAATAGGTGCTGTACCGCTAATCGTCCATTCATTTTTAACGGCAGCAGTCACATTTTTTTGAACCGATTTGGCAGAAATATTAAAGTTTAGTTTTTTATTTGCAGAAGACATAAAATGAATCAAAATAACCTGATCGGGTGCAGAAACAAAGACCTCGCGCGTAAAATCCGTATTTCCAACGCTGAAATGCGTCGTATTTATTGCCTTCGAAATATCCAGTTCGCGCTTATAATTTGTTGCTTCAGCATCCAATTTTTGCGAGATAACTAAATCACCGATAGGCATATAAGGCATGCACGAATTTCCCTGCATTTTCCGACTCATCTGGTCAGCAAGTTCATAGTTATTTTCGTCCAATGCTTTTCTAATCGGTGCTAAAAAGGTCGGTGCAGCAGGATTTGGATTCAGATTTGCCGGTCCACCAGCCCAAAAAGTTTCTTCGTTCAGATGAATTAATTCCTCCGAAGTTCGACCGTAGACCATTGCGGCCAACCGACCATTTCCAACCGGCAATGCATTGATAAATGATTCTGCAGGTGTTTTATACCAAAGCTTAAGTGATTGATTTTGTGCAACCAAATAACTAAAATTTCCTATTATAAATAATAAATACAGGATTCGTTTCATTTTTCTATAATATGATAAATCGTCTGTGATTTCAGTGAATTGTTTTTGTATAAGAAATTTATCCGATAAATTGAATTACCCCAGTTTGCAATAACTCCTTTATCTTCACGGGCATTCATTTCCACTTTTTCTACTGTTGGTTGTAAAGATTTGTTGTCGGAAGTGATTTGGAAATCTTTCCCTTGTGAATGAATGATTACTTCACCGTTTTTTCCAATTTTCACCGGAAAGCAAGTCATAAAATGCTGGCAAACATTATCAAATTTTGTAAGTATAACATTATCAGTTAATTTAACTTCTTTTTTGTGAATCAACCGAACTGTTCTCAACCACGATGTTACTCCGGCATCTTTCGGATAAGCTCCGGCTATATCCACTGAAAATTCTAAAATACCGGCTGATTTTTTATATAATACATTAATGGCTTTAAACTCCGGTCCGGCTAACTGAGATTTACCATTAATCGTCGGAAGATTGTGATAATCAGATGTATTCGACCAAATTTCGTAACGTTTGTCGCTAAAAGTTTTGGCGGTGTAAGTTCCTTTTCCAATATCAATCAACAAGGGCAAACCGTTAAAATACACCACAAAATTACCTACATCATTGTGATTATGACTTTCATCGTTGTTGCCTCCTTTGGCTGCCAGAAAAAAACCGTCAGTAGAATTGGCCTTTTCGCGTGCAACCATAACCTGAATATCGGGATACCAAAAGTCTTTGGGCAATGGAATCTGTTTCGGGAATTTTGTTAGCTCTTCCCGATTAAAGATTTCGAATAGATTTCTGACAAAAACCCGGTCAAATGTTACACTATCTTTCTGATAATATGCCCCAAATTCCATCATGTCTTTATCTTTAATGGCTTTTCCATAACGATACACCAAATCGGCAGGAATAGTTACTTTGGGTGGTGCGTCGGCAAAATTCAAAAAATATTCCGGCCCAATTTGTGTATTGTAAATAAATTGCCCCATGTTTTTAAATCGCTCATTGGCAAATACATAATCAAAAGAATTATTGGTGGTCAGATTAAGCAACTCGATATTATCAAACAACGAAGCATGTGCCACCCCCCAGTAACTCGGACCTTCATCGCAACCGCCATCCTGCGGGTATGGATTGAGATACTGGTCTAATATCTGCAGAATTTTTTCGATCATTTTTGCCCTCTTATTATCGTCCTTTTCGAGCAAAAGTGCCGTGTTTAGCCAGTTGGAGCAAATCCACGGATTCCAGTTATTGGGTCGTCGGCCATTTTTATTCAGTCCCATCCAGGGATGTACATACGTCATAACCGGCGTAAAAATTCGTTTGTCCGTTTCGGTATAAATCCGTTTCCGAATCTGTGGCGAAATCGCATCCATTTTATCACCCACGTAATAATCAATCCAAGAAAGCAATGCCGCCGTTTCAGCCGAAAACAAATCAACGTAAGGGTCATTCACATCCGGTAAACCGTTTCCGGCATGCCACTGGTTGAGATGCGCCGGCACGCCCCAATACGATTCTTCGCAAATTGACCAAACACCGTTTACAATCTGATTCATAAACCGTCCTTTGTTTTCGTACAGTTCTGCTAAAAGCAAGTAAGACAGCACTTTTCGTTTGATGAAACTGTATTTTTCATGCTCCGAGCGGTCGCCTGTTCGCTGAAAAAGCAACATAACCGTTGCTGGAATTCCCTGAAAATTGTAGTTCAACTGGCTTTCCGCGTTTTTTACAATTATGTTCATTTCAACAGGATCGAGTTTCGTCCATGCTTTCCGATCTGAAATGCCTGGAAATGGCTGATAACGACTTTGTGGGACAAGAATCTTTTTAAGTTCAGCATCGGTATATTTGCCACTCAAAAGATTGTTTTGAGCAAAAACTGAACTGTAACTTGCTAATAAAATGAATATTATAATCTTTTTCATACCGTTAATCCAATGCTCCCGATTTCATTTTTTTAGAGTTTTCTTTTTCATCTTTTTTAATTTTTCCCGAAACAACTACTTTAATCACCGTTGCAATCGCGTTTGGCATTTGTTCCGGCAAATTTATTTCCAACTCGCAATTATTCAGTCGATAATTGAGTATTGTTTTGCTTTCCAATAATTTACAACTTACTATTTTGTTTTTAAAGTCTTTCAGAATGAGTTTTCCATCTTTTGCCCATTCAAATACACTGAGATAAAGAATGGTATTGCCTTTTACTGGTTTTTGCGTGCAACGTCCCCAACTTAATTCTGCAAACGGACTGCCTTTAGTTCCATAAATTGCTTCCCCGTTGACTTTCATCCATTCACCAATCTGTTTCAGGCGGTCGATACTTTCCTGAGGGAATGTACCATCGGCTTTTGGACCGATATTAAGAAGGAAGTTCCCATTTTTTGAAGTCACATCAATCAGATTACGCACCAGAGTTTGAGTAGATTTCCATTTGTCGTCGTAACTTTTGTAACCCCACGAACCATTCATGGTCATGCAGGTTTCCCAGTTATTATTATCCAGTTCGTCCCATTTGGGAATCCGCTGTTCGGGAGTTTTAAAATCGCCCGGAAAGTTGGGACGTTTCAGACGGTCATTGGTAATTACATTCGGATATTTTTTCAGAATTTCTGTCATTTTGGTTGCCATATCGTCGGTCATATCCACTGGTGTATCCCACCAAAGAATGGCTATATCGCCGTAATTGGCCAATAATTCCTTGATTTGCGGAATAGCTACATCATCGAAATACTGTGCCTGCGTTTTGGATGTTTGAATCGCTTCCCAATGACCACGATGTTCGGCAGTATATTTGTCAATGCGTGCCGAATCGGGGTTATTCCAGCCCTCAATCGCTTTTTTTATACCCACAGCACCACCCGGATTAGTCCAATCCTGAGCCTGTGAATAATAAAACCCGAGTTTCATTCCGTATTTTCGGCAGGCATTGGCTAGCGGTGTCAGAAAATCCTTTTTATAAGCCGTGGCTTTTGCAATATTCCAATAGCTGGCTTTGCTGTCGAACATGGCAAATCCATCGTGGTGTTTCGAAGTTATGACAATGTATTTCATGCCGGCATCTTTGGCCATTTTAACCCATTCCTCTGCATTGTATTTTGCAGGATTGAAGTTGCGGGCTGAATCACGATATTCCTGAACCGGAATTTTACTACGGTTCATAATCCATTCAGCACCACCTTTATTCATTTTATGGCCGTGATACACGCCGCCCCATTGAGCATATACGCCGAAATGAATAAACAGCCCAAAGCGTGCATCGCTCCACCATTGCATTTTTTCATTTTGAGCATTAAGAACTAAGGCAACTGAAAGCAATAAAAAAATGATTTTTGATTTCATCTGAGTAATATTTTATTTAATATATTTAGCTTTATATCGCAGTAATGCCTCAAGAAAATAATAGTCGGCATAAGTTAAGGGCGTATCAATTTCTGATTTTTTTGGCATATTCCCCACACAGTGCATCAAAAGAAAACCACCATTTGTTCCCTGTTTTGCTAAATATGCATGCGAAGCCAGACTCCGCAATATTTTTTCAGCACAGGATTTAAAGAATAGTGCTTCTTTTTTCGGAGAATATCCACTCAGTTCGATAAGTGCCGAAGCAATGATGGCCGCCGCCGAGGCATCACGAGGTTCATTCGGGATATCAGGTGCATTAAAATCCCAATAAGGAATTTTATCTGTCGGCAAATTGGGATGAAGCAAAATAAAATTAGCTATGTGTTGTGCCTGCATCAGATAACGTTTGTCCTTTGTCTCGCGATAACACATTGTAAAACCGTATAAACCCCAGGCTTGACCACGCGCCCACGCGGAGGCGTCGGCACATCCCTGATTGGTTACTTTTTTGATTACATGCCCATCGGTCAAATCGTAATCCACCACATGATAACTGCTGAAATCTTTCCGGAAATGGTTTTTAATGGTCGAATTGGCGTGATTTACAGCTACTTCCCTATACTTTGGGTCGTTAGTAAATTTACTTACCCAAAACAACATTTCCAGATTCATCATGTTGTCAATAATTACTGGACAATTATAAAATTCGCTTTTATCCCAGGATTGTATTGACTCGATTTTTGGTCGGTAACGGGTTATCAATGAATTACTTGAAGTGAGCAAAATTTCAGGATAAGATTTGTCGTGCGTTAAACGATAACCATTTCCAAAACTGCAATACAACATAAAACCCACATCGTGATTGTTGGTCGTAAATTTCTCTGATTCAATGCGATTGCTGAATTTTTGAGCATAGTGCAACATCGTTGTATCCTGAGTATATTCAAAAATATACCACAAAGAACCCGGGAAAAATCCACTTGTCCACCAACTTCTATCGGATGTTACTAAATTTCCTGCTGAGTCGGTTGAACGGGGTAATCTTCCTTCAAATTGGTATGTTTGTTTGGCTAATTGTATGTATTGCTTCTCAGCTAGGGTAAAAACCTCATTGATAAGGGTATTCATGCTTTTTTGTTTTTCTGCCCTAATGCAACTATGGATAGAAAACAAGAAAACAAAAATCAGGTAAATACTTCTATATCTTTTCAATAACATAGGAATAGGTTTGCGGTTTGTTTATCAGATAAATAATCCGTTCAATTTCCAGAATCCGTTCAGTAATTTTAGGTTCATTGTCAATTTCTTTCAGGTAGGTTTGAGCAGTCATAATATAATAACCTGAATTTGCTTCAGGGTTGTTTTTTTGCAACTTCATCTCTTCGATAAACCTTTTTAAATAAGCTTTTGCAGAATCGGGACTGTTGTCTTTCAGTTTTGAAAACTGCTTAATTTCTATTCTTCGCAACGTTCTGATAATGTTTTCTTTTGAAAAACGTTCTTCACACAATTTGGCGATACTATCGGAAATGACATATTGAGGCGTTTTGGTATTAATTGCCAAATTAATACCTTTGCCAAAATCTAAATTTGAATATGTTCCAACTTCTATAGCATTGATTTTGAGTGTGTAATTTCCAATTTTCAAATCATCAATTTTTAGTATTTGTTGGTTCAAACTATCAATTATCGGGACTAAATCGTAAGCTTCATTGGCCGCATCAATTTTTGGAAAAGGCAAAGCCAACTCCTTATTGTTAAATGAAAGTTTATTAGATTTGAAAGTGAACTTTGAAGCTTCGCAATTTTCCTGCAACTGAGTTTTCTTGTTTTTTACATCAATGGCCAGATTCCAAACCTGTTTTGGTGCTTTGGTCTGAGTCAGAAAGAGGTAAGCCATCACTAAATGGCCAGCTGCTTGCGGGTGTATTCTATCTTTTCCAATCAACGTAAAATTGGGATTTGTTTGTTGCATTCGGTTATTGAGGTCAAACATTGGTTTCCAATAATCAACGACAGTAGCATTATTTTCTTTGCCCAGTTTCAATACAAAATCGCGACATTCGCCCAAAGCAGCATTTACACCTTTCATATTTTCAGATGCAATTGCTTCAGATTCGTCGTAAATGGTAGGTGTGAAGAAAATCGTTTTAAGGTTATGTGCGCGATACGAATCGGCGATTCTGATAACATTCTTCTTATAATTTTCAATGGCTTTTCTCTTCAGGCTGTCAGCATTTGCTACCGGTTTTTTACTGGAATACAAATTTCTGTTTACATCGTTCATTCCTGCACTCAAGGTAGCCACCGTGGCATTATTATCATAAATATCCTTTTGTAACCTGCCGTACATGCCCGAAGCTACATCGCCCGAAATGCCACAATTGATAAACTTAAGATTCATCTCGGGAAAACGCGTGGCATAATATAAGTAAATATAGGAGTGATACCGGCCACCATGGGTGATACTGTTGCCCATAAAGCAAACAACATCATTGTTTTTAAATAGCGGTTGCGCAAAAATGCTGCTGCAAATAAATACTACCGAAATCAGGAAAATAAGTTTTTTCATGTGTAAATTAATATGGGTTTTACCCCGTTTAAGTAACGTGTAATAG
>JBAWXD010000114.1:0-11568 GCA_037144275.1 Paludibacter sp.
ACTCAATGCGTTTTGTCAAATCTGAATCCAGGAAAGTTTCTCCATCGAGTTGCGCTGCAGTCATTAATTGCGACAAGGCAAGTTCATTGAAACGGCTGTTTTGGCGAATATCGAGCTTTGCTAAATGAAAGCCGAATGTACTGACCACTCTGATAGCGTCATTCATGTCGGTATATGCTATTTCGGCAGCACCAAACTGTATCAGATTGCGCTTCAGCAAATATAAATCTTCAATCAATTCAGCTGGTAATCGATAACTTATTTCATCTTCACTCAGTTTTCCGCGACCAATCGACACAGGTATTTTCACCAACAGAAAATCAACAAACTGCTTAAATACTTCGGCTTTATGTAGAGCTTTGAAATTGTCACGATATTCTTTTATCTCCTGATATAAATGGGCATATCGTTTCTGAAATTCCGACGAAAGTTGATTTATAGTTACATTAAAACTCAGATTGCGTTGCAGTTCAAGCAGTTCGTTCCGCACTACTTCAAATGCTTTTTCTCGCAATTTGAATAATGTCTTTCGTGTTACATCCGATGTTACCAATGGATGTCCATCCCGGTCGCCACCTACCCAGTTGCCAAAGCTTATTTTAGGAAAACTATCCGCATTACGAATCAACTGCTGATCAAATCCGACTTCCTGCCAGGCTTGAATCAATCTGCGGTCGTGCAATTTTATCACTTCGGGAAAAACCTGTGTGAGGTAATGTGTTATATTGTCAAGCTCTGAACTGACATCCGGTTTTTCTGTGTAAATGTCAGACGTACGCCAAATACGGTGCAAAGCAATTTTGATGTTTTTCCGGTTCTGCTCCTGCTCCATTTTGCTGTACATGCTGTTCTCACGTCTCACAACTAACAAATAAAGGTTTCGCAGATGCTCCAGCATAACCGTTCGTTTTGCTTCAGTGGGATGTGCTGTCAGTACCGGCTCCACATGAATGTGATGCATTTGCTTCACAATTTCTTCTGGTTTAATGCCTTTTTCTTTCAATAATTTCAGATTATACGACCATAGCCCGTTAATTTTTGCCATGGAATGTTCATCCTCTCGTTTCCGACGATTTTGAACAGCTCCGTTTACTTCCACAATATTCAGCAATTGAAAACAAGTGGAATATAACTGAAGATGCTTTTCACTGAAGTTTTTTTGCTGAAAATCAGTGCTGTCAGAAATCCAGGGAATATCATTCGCCAGTACTGCTTCACCGGATTCAATCATCACCTCTTTGAGGCAAAGAAGCAAAAACTCCAGATCATGATAAACTTTGGGTAATTGTTCCTGAACTAATTTTAGTGTACTCATATTTTAGCTTAAGTATTTGAAACTAAAACAAACGCTTGTCTGATTTGTTTTGTAAGATATTCTGAAATACTGAATTTTTGAATTCAAACTAAGTCATCAAAGTTTTTTGGACTGCTTTTTGTATAATATGTGACACTGAATAAATTGGCCTAAAAATCGTTTTTTAGAACGAAAAATAGTATCTTTGTCAGTCTTTTTCGGAAAAACTTGACAAAACAGACAAAAACGCACATTACACTATAATTAAACACTGAAATATGGGATTAACTGATTTTTTGGGGAAACTTCTCGGTAACAAAGCGCAACGCGATTTAAAAGAAATTACCCCTTTTGTTGATAAAATAAAAGCTGCTTACGACGAAATAAAAACGCTTAGTAACGACGAACTGCGCAACCGCACCGAAATGCTAAAAGCACGTATTCAGGACTTTGTGGCTGCTGAAGTTGCGCGCATTGCGGAACTAAAATCAAGTATCGAAGAAACAGAAATTGACTTGCGTGAAAAGATTTACACGGAAATTGACAAACTGGAAAAAGAAATTACCGACAAATACGAAGTGATTCTGGATGAAGTTTTGCCCGAAGCATTCAGCATTATGAAGGATACGGCACGTCGTCTGACTGAAAATCCCGAAATAGTGGTAACTGCGACTCAGTTTGACCGTGAATTGGCTGCAACTCGTGATTTTGTAACAATTAACGGCGACAAAGCCATTTATAAAAACGAATGGACTGCCGGCGGAAACCTTATTAAATGGGAAATGGTGCATTACGACGTGCAGCTTTTTGGTGGTGTGGTTTTACACAAGGGTAAAATTTCCGAAATGGGTACGGGTGAAGGTAAAACATTGGTAGCGACGCTTCCGGTATTCCTGAATGCACTGACTCGCAGAGGCGTTCATCTTGTAACAGTAAACGATTATTTATCAAAACGTGACTCGGAATGGATGGGACCTCTGTATATGTTCCACGGACTTTCCGTAGATTGTATTGACAAACATCAACCTAACTCCGACAGTCGCCGACAGGCTTATCTGGCCGACGTTACTTTCGGAACAAACAACGAATTTGGTTTCGACTACTTGCGTGACAATATGGCAACAAGTCCTGAAGATTTGGTGCAACGAAAACACAATTATGCTATTGTGGATGAGGTTGACTCCGTGTTGATTGACGATGCGCGTACTCCGTTGATTATTTCAGGACCTGTTCCTAAAGGTGAAGATCAGCTGTTTGATGAAATGCGCCCCAAAGTTGAACGCTTGGTGAATACACAGAAAACACTGGCTACCAAGTATTTGGCCGATGCACGTAATTTAATGAAATCGGCTGACAAAAAAGAGCAGGAAGAAGGTGCATTAGCGCTTTTCCGTTCGTACAAAGGGCTGCCGAAAAATAAACCGCTGATAAAATACCTGAGTGAGCAAGGCGTTAAGGGCATTTTATTGAAAACTGAAGAGTTTTATATGCAGGAAAACAACAAGAACATGTACATCGCCACCGATCCCTTGTATTTTGTTATTGATGAAAAACAAAACTCGATTGAACTGACAGATAAAGGTATTGACCTGATAACTGATAATACTGACGATCCACATTTCTTTGTGTTGCCGGATGTAGGTAGCGAAATTGCCGAAATGGAAAAGAATAAGGACTTATCGACTGAAGAAAAACAAAATCTGAAGGATGAACTCTTACAAAACTACTCTATCAAATCGGAACGTGTTCATACTATCAATCAATTACTTAAAGCCTATTCACTTTTCGAAAAAGATGTGGAATATGTGGTAATCGAAAACAAAGTGTTGATTGTGGATGAGCAAACCGGTCGTATTATGGACGGTCGCCGTTACTCGGATGGATTGCATCAGGCCATTGAAGCCAAAGAACGCGTAACTATTGAAGCTGCTACTCAAACATTTGCAACAATTACTTTGCAGAATTATTTCCGTATGTACCACAAACTTTCGGGTATGACCGGAACGGCTGAAACGGAAGCCGGTGAGTTGTGGGATATCTACAAATTGGACGTGGTGGTAATTCCAACTAACCGTCCCATTGCCCGAAATGATATGGAAGACCGCGTTTATAAAACCAAACGCGAGAAATATACAGCAGTAATAGAAGAAATTGACCGACTTGTTTCGGCTGGTCGTCCGGTATTAGTGGGTACCACTTCGGTAGAAATATCGGAATTACTGAGCCGCATGTTGAACGGTCGGAAAATCAAACATAATGTATTGAATGCCAAGCTTCACCAACGCGAAGCCGATATCGTGGCAGAAGCCGGACAAAAAGGAACAGTAACGATTGCTACCAACATGGCCGGTCGTGGAACGGATATTAAACTGACTCCGGAAGTTAAAGTAGCTGGTGGTTTGGCCATTATCGGTACAGAACGTCACGAAAGCCGCCGTGTCGATCGTCAGTTACGCGGTCGTGCCGGACGTCAGGGTGACCCGGGATCGTCGATTTTCTATGTTTCGCTGGAAGATGATTTAATGCGTTTATTTGGTTCGGAGCGAATTTCGGGCGTTATGGACCGTCTTGGTTTTGAGGAAGGCGAAATGATTGAACACTCAATGATTTCTAAATCAATCGAACGTGCTCAGAAAAAAGTGGAAGAGAATAACTTTGGAATTCGTAAGCGACTGCTTGAATATGACGATGTTATGAACTCACAACGTGAAGTGGTTTACTCCAAACGTCGCCATGCTTTGATGGGTGAACGTATCGGTGTGGATATCACCAACATGATTTATGATACATCAGAAAATGTGGCTGAAAGCATGAAAAACAGTGGTGATTTTCTGGATTATGAAATTGAGCTAATGAAAGTGTTTGCTATGGAATCTCCGCTCGACGAAGAGGAAGTTCACAACAGCAGAGCCAATGTATTGAGCCAAAAACTGACCGAATCTGCCCTTGAAACATTCAAACGGAAGATGGATAAACTAGCCGCGATTGCATTTCCGGTTATCAAACAGGTCTTTGAGCAAAAAGGAAATCAATACGAAAACATTTTAATTCCGGTTTCGGATGGAAAACGTGTATTCAATGTAACAGTTCCCCTGGAACTGGCATACAAAAACACAGGTCGTGAAGTAGTGAAAGCCTTTGAAAAACAGACTCTTCTGTATGTGATTGACGATGAATGGAAAGAACACCTTCGCCAGTTAGACGAATTACGTAACTCGGTTCAGAATGCCAGTTACGAACAAAAAGACCCGCTGTTGATTTACAAACTGGAATCATTCGGACTGTTCAAAGAAATGATTGATTCTATCAATCGTAAAGTGCTGGCAATCTTGATGCGCGGACAAATTCCGATGCGTGAACCCGAACAGGTTCGCGAAGCGCGTCCGGCTCAGCGAATGGATTTGAGTAAGTACAAAACCCAAAAAGCCGATGCTGACAGCAGAGGCAATGCCGAAGATCCAACCAAACAGGATACCCGCGAACAACAAACCCATACGCCTATCCGGGTTGATAAAACACCTGGTCGAAATGATCAGTGTCCATGCGGAAGCGGAAAGAAATATAAGAATTGTCACGGAGCAAACTGAAAAATTTTATAATTGCAAATTATTGAGACATTTATATATCATATCGGGTTGTAATGGGGCTGGAAAAACAACAGCTTCTTATACTATTTTACCCGAAATGCTTAATTGTAATGAATTTGTAAATGCTGATGAAATAGCAAAAGGCTTATCTCCGTTTAATCCGGAAAATGCTTCAATACAAGCAGGTAGATTAATGTTGGAGCGAATTCAACATTTGATTGAAACAAAAAATGATTTTGCTTTTGAAACTACTTTAGCTACAAAGAGTTACAAAAATTTAATAATCAAGGCAAAAAGTTCCGATTATAAAATAATTTTGTTGTTTTTTTGGCTACGAACTCCTGACTTGGCAGTAAAACGAGTTCAAACAAGAGTTTTAGAGGGTGGACACAACATACCAGAAGACGTTATCAGACGAAGATATGAAAATGGTTTAATGAATTTTTTCAATATCTTTGAACCAATTGTAGATGAATGGATGTTTATTGATAATTCTGGAGAACCTTACGAAATTTTGGCAGAAAGTAACAACTCAAATATTGAAATCGAAAACGAAAAAGTCTGGAATTTCTTAATTCAAAAATATAAAAAGAATGAAAATGGAGAATCGTGATAAAATCATTTTGGGTCTTGAAAAAGCTTACCAAAAGCTTATAGAATTCAAAAAATACAAGAATAGTCCTTTAATTACAACAAAGGATGGAAAAGTTGTTGAAATAGCTCCAGATAAAATCAAACCTGCTATTTATAATCATAAATAATTATGTTGTTAAATTTTATCACCTGGAACGTTGATCCGGTACTGGTTCATATTGGTCCATTGGCCATTCGCTGGTACGGTTTATTGTGGGCTATCGGTATTTATGCCACTTTATTAATTGTACAAAAACTTTATAAACATGAAGGTTTACCCGAAGCATGGCTCGATAAACTGTTCATGTACACTGTTATCGGAACAATACTTGGTGCTCGTATTGGTCATTGTTTGTTTTACGAATGGGATTATTTTTCTCAACATCCACTCGAGATACTGTATATCTGGCATGGCGGACTTGCCAGTCATGGTGGTGCAATTGGAATTTTGATTGCCATGTATTTCTTCGACAAAAATGTATCCAAAAAGGGTTATGTATGGATTTTCGATCGCCTGGTGATTGGAGTGGCTATTTGTGGAGCAGCAATTCGCCTGGGTAATTTAATGAATTCCGAAATTTACGGAAGTGCCACTACCCTGCCCTGGGGATTTATTTTCCTTCGAAACAAAGAAACTATGCCTATGCACCCAACTCAGATTTATGAAATTTTGTATTGTCTGATAACATTTGTAGTAGTTTGGTGGTTATATTGGAAAAAAGAGGCTTATAAAAAGAACGGACTAATTTTCGGGGTGTTTTTGATTGGTATTTTCGGTTCGCGCTTTGTGCTCGAATTTCTAAAAAACAATCAGGAAAGTTTTGAAGCTGATATGTTGATAAACATGGGACAAATTCTCAGTTTACCATTTATTGCCTGGGGGATTTGGTTGATTTATAGAAGTCTGAAAACAAACCCCCAACCCCTAAAGGGGAGTTTGAAATGAATTTTGGTATGAAAAAGGCACAAAAAGCAAAAACTAATCCAGTTCCCCTTCAGGGGTTAGGGGTAGATTTCAGCAAGGTTAAACCGTATAATCAGGACGAAGAAAAAACGGCTCAGTTGGCTCGTATGTTCAATGTTATTTCGGACAAATACGATCAGTTTAATGACATCATGACCTGGGGATTAGCCCGTGCATGGCGCAGAAGTTCGTTGCTCACACTCAAACCATTCAACCCAAAGCAAATACTTGACATTGCTGCAGGTACAGGCGATATGTGCATTAAATCCTATAAATTTCTGAATCCCGAACATGTTACCGGAATAGATATTTCGGACAAAATGCTGGAAATGGGACGTGTGAAGATTGAGAAAGCGAACTTAAGCGATAAAATTAAGCTGGAAGTACAGGATGTTTCGGCTATGACTTTCCCCGATGCGAGTTTTGATGCTGCTACCATTGCATTCGGCATCCGTAATTTCGAAAAACTGCCCGAAAGTTTACAACAAATTAATCGTGTATTGCGTCAGGGTGGACATTTACTCATTCTTGAAATGAATGAACCCGAAAAAGGGCTGTTATTTAAAGGTTATCAGCTTTATACCAAGGTTTTTGTGCGATTAACCTCCAGGCTGCTGTCGAGCGATAAAAAAGCCTACGATTACCTACAGGCTTCCATGCACGCATTTCCAAATGGTCAGCGACTAATCAATATTCTTTCTGAAAACGGCTTTAAACTAAACAATTACCGCAAATTTAGCTTTGGTGTTTGCAGTATGTATTTGGTGGAGAAACAATAGCTATTCTTTATTTTCCCCAGGATAAGAAGCCATTTCCTTTCATATCTACTACAAGCTTATAACCTGAATGGTCAGTATTTACTACATATATTTTTGATAACTCATTTGTAAATGCAATTTGTTTCCCATCAGGCGACCAACATAAGCTTGGTGTATCACCCATTAAACCAGAATTAGAATCTTCATAAGAAAAATATCCTCCATTATCATATATCACATTATATAGTGTATCAGGCTGAGTACCATCGGCAGAAAACGAAATAACTGAAAATTTTGTCAGCTTTTGTTTTGGAACTTTGAGAGTTGAAATTAATGCTAATTTTGTTCCATCAAGCGACCATTTAGGTGAATAAAAGTACTGTGAATCGGTACTTAATGGAATTATTTTGCTGTAATTAGTCCCTCCCGTCTCAAAAGTATAGATTCCCTTACATGACATCACATACTTCCCTGAAACAGATAATGATATTGGTCCGGCAGGAACTAGTTGCTCCGGTGATTGAGAAAAATCTGCAACCAATACCCGATCTGTAGGATTGGAGACAGGAGATTGTCTATATAAATATTTAGCATGAAAAGTATAATATGTAGAGGAACCTGTAAAAAAAAGAATCTGACTACCATCGGGTGTCCAACTAGGCCAATGTCCATCTAAATCACATATTTGAACCGGATACAAACCATCAATATTTGAAACAAAAATATCATCTGATGAAACTCCACCTGATTTAGTAGAAATTAAGGGGTGGTATAGTATATTTTTGCCATCCGATGAAACGGAAGGTTCATCTGAAAAACATTGCCATGATTTTTGTTGATTAATATCTATAACATATACCGTGAAACAAAAAATATGAGCAGAGAAGACAGAATAACTATAAAAAACCAATTTCCCTTCTGTTAGAAAATTATAAGGAATCAAAAATGTCAAATCTGGTCCTTTCCCCGAACCTGGTGGTGGATCATATGTATTGCAGGACATATTAAACATGATGATTAGCACAAATAACAGAAACAATACTTTAGAAACAGTCAAGCGTTCCATAATTGTTTGTTTTAAATGTTCCTTATTCGCCCAAAAAACAAAAGTTACTGTACTCCTCTCAACAAGTTAATATCACCTTTTCTGATTTTTTCTCCTGTTCTTTCGTGAGTTGTTGGATTAGGTTTTGAATTCGGATCATAATCTGAACCATAAGCTTTGATTACATAGAAATAAGCTCCCGGTTTTGCATCAACTCCGTTTATTTTACCATCCCAGCCTTTAGTCGGGTCCGTCCAGTAATAAACCTGTCGGCCCCAGCGGTTATACACCCAGCACTGAAATTTCACAATGGATTTATATGCTACCCTGAATTCATCATTAAAACCATCTCCGTTTGGAGTAAAAACATTCGGAACCTGAATTTGAGATATTGATACTGTGACAGTCAACGAATCGGAGTACGAACAAGTACCGTTACTGGCAGTAACTTTCACCTTAAATGTTCCTGCATCGGTGAATGAATAACGGTGATCCTTATCTTTTCGATTGATTATCAGGTCAGTTCCTTTGTAAATTGTCCAGTTATAAAATTGGGCAACCGGTTCATTGGCATTACTAAGAAACTGAATATCCAAGGGTGCTGAACCAGTTAACTGGGTGGCTTGCGAAGGGTGTTCAGCTTCATTTTTTGCATCCCGAATAGTTACTACCGAAGTAGCTTTACAAATTACTGCATTGGTGATATATAAAGAACTGGAAACTGTATCAGGGCTGATATTCAAATCTGAGGCAAACTGGTCACCTTTGAGTTTAAAAATTGTATTGCAATAAGGTGTTGGAATTGTTTTTTGAGTTGCCGGTAACACAATTGGGCTAATAGTGTCGAGTGGTAACCAGGAAGTTTTAGCATCGTTCCATTTTAGTGTCTGATAATTAATGCTAAATTCACGGGGAATAATGTGATTTACACCGGAATAAGTGGTATAACTAATTGAAGGTACATTAGCATTAATGAATAGTTTAAGTTCCTGACATTGAGATGTCGGATTATTCTCCGGCTCAATGGAAGTAAGTGTTGGAAGGTATTTCTGATAATCAATTACCCAAATCCGGGTTAATTTACCATCAACATCTAAGGTGTACCCGGTAGCATTTTCGGGTGAAATAAAGTTCTGATTACTTATTGAAGCAGTAGGATTTGAGAATTTATACCAATTTATAGCAGTGCCATTACCTTGATATGTTATTTCTGTTGAAGCAGTTATCCCATTAAAAACAAAAACATAATCAATTCCCGAAAAATTGCTATACACTTTTCCGGAGCTGGAATTAACCTGCCCAACACAATAAAAAGTCAGTACTAAAAGGTAAATCGATAAAATGATTTTTCTCATAAAGTGTTGGGTGAAATGGTTTTGTTTGCAAATGTACATCTTTCTTATCAATAACAAAAAAAACACGGAATTATTACCCTTACTAATCGGCTAAAGTATAATTTTTAGTACTTTTGCATTTCAACTAAAAATCATTTTCAGCATGAAAAAGAAACTTTTGAGTTTGATGCTTATATGTTTATTTTTATTTTCTCTACAACTCTCCGGACAATCGACAAACTATCCAACTAAAACAATAAAGGGCATTAATTATTACGTTTATAAAGTTCAGACGAGCGAAGGTTTACTGGCTATTGGCCGGAAGTTTGAAGTTTCAACGGAAGAAATCGTAAAAGTAAATCCTGAAGTTAAAACAGGGTTAAAACCTGGCCAGGAATTATTAATTCCAGTACATAAAAAAGCTAATCCAACTATTCAGACTTCAACCGAATTTATAAAACATACGGTAGAAAAGAAGCAGACACTTTTTGCCATCAGCCACAAATACAATGTAAATCAGGCAGATATTGAAAAATACAATCCTGAAGTGAAAAACGGACTAAAAGATGGAATGCTATTGAATATTCCGGTTCAAATGAAAACGGAAGAATCTACAGTTGTAAGAACAGCCATTCCACTAAATTCAAAACCTGGTGCTGCATTAATTCCGGCAACTGGTTCGGAAAAGAGTTTTATCATTCACAAAGTGCAACCCAAAGAAACCTTATTCTCAATCTGTAAACATTATCAGGCTGATATTAAAGAAGTTGTAAGGCTCAATCCGGGAGCTGACACAAAAATATCAGTGGACAGTGAATTAAAAATTCCTGTAATAAGTTCCAAAACCAATCCGAAAGTTCATCTAACAGAGATTGTTGAAGCAACTCCTGCTCCGATTGAAAATGAAGTCAAACCGGATGAAAAACCTGCTGTGAAAGAACATTTTACTGAAAAGAAAAACATCAAAATTGCCTTTCTACTTCCTTTTATGCTCGAACAAACTAAAAAAGAAGCCGTGCTGGAACGTTTTCAAAACTTTTATGCAGGCTCTTTAATGGCAATTCAAGCGGCAAAAGAACGTGGAATTTCTTTTGAGATTTACAGCTATGATACAGACAAAACGGAAGAAAAAATAAATGATCTACTGGAAAAAGATGACTTGAAAACTATGGATTTAATTATTGGTCCGGCTTTCAGTAATCAGGTGCCTTTGATTGGACATTTTGCAAAAGAAAACAAAGTAAATACCTTGATACCTTTCTCGTCGAAAGTACCCAATATTGAAAATAACCCCTATCTTTTTCAGTTTAATCCGGGTTTCGACACTGAAATCAAATATCTTTTTGAGCAACTTAATGGAAATCTCAAAAATGTTCATGTTGTTTTTGCTGAAATACAAGGGATCAGTCCAATGGATGAAGGTAGGATTCGTGCAGCCGCAATAAAAAGTCAATTATTGAAAGAGCATAAATCAATTGGAATTGTTGAACTAAGCTCTCCGGATAATGCTGGTTTCAATTTACAATTAAAAGCTGGAGAAAAAAATCTGATTATATTCAATACGGATAAATTTTCAAATGTAAGTCCATATTTGAATGCATTGAACTCGCTTACGGCAGAAAATAATGTATTGTTGTATGAGCAGTTCAGCTGGCGGAATCAATTGGATAAAAAACCTGATTGCCTTTATATTACCCCATTTTTATCAACTGTGAATGAAACCATATCGGATGAGTATAATTCAAAATTTGATTTGTTTTTTGGAAAAGATTTATCCAATGATTTACCACGTTACGATATGCTTGGTTACGACCTGACTAATTATTTCATAGCCTATATTAACAAGTATGGAAATAAGTTTACTACTAAAATAGGAACCTTGAACTCAATTCCGTTTGTTCAGTCTCAGCTCAAATTTGAACGCATTTCTAATGAATCGGGTTTTGTGAACCA
>JBAWXD010000115.1:0-11494 GCA_037144275.1 Paludibacter sp.
CAACTCTGTCATCCATGCTTTGAAATTCCCATTCAGCCCGGATAGTTGCATAGTGAAAGGCTGCTTTGTAAAGAGACTTTCGTAATTCTGTGAGTTTACTGTTCTGAACAGCCATGAACGCCTGATAGGCGGTTTGATAGTCTAATGCCATAATTTCAACTTATTTGTTTAGTTGTGAATTAATAATCTTAGTTTTAAATCCTCACCTTGGGGAAATTGGGGAAACTGGATATTATGAGTATTTCCTTTTTCCTATAAATCCCCAATATCCCCACTTGTGTGGGAATGGGGATTTTAGACTAATTCTACTGTAAGTCCTAAATTTAGATCATCAGAAATTTGCTGAATTTGAGCAAATTTTGTTTGAGTAGAACTATTCGTATGAACAAACAATCCGTTACCAACAGGTTTGACAGAATTTTCGTATGCTGGTGCTACCTTATTTGTTACGAGATTGTCTTTATTTATTGGAATCTCTAAACTTCGAACATTTTCAGCACCTGCATATTTTACAACATCTACAAGCGTTTGGCTTACCCTACCTTCTTGGATTATTCTACCATCTGGAAATGTGACGCGTATTTTTGCTTTCAATTGCAACGGAATTGGATATGGTTTTGGCTGTGCTTGAGGTTGGTCAGAATCATCAATCGAAATAAAATCTACTGTGAGATTTAGTTTAAGTGCGTTTGAAATTGTTTCTAAAATTTGGTATTTTCGAGCTGTGTCTGATAATGTCATTACATAGTAACCATCTTGAATAGGCACTTGACATTTCTCGTATTTTTCAGATAATACTTTTGTTACCAAATTTACACCAGCTAAATAAATATTAAGTGCCGAAATTTTTTCAGGATCTGAAGTCCGAACAACTTCAACAAGTGTTTTTGCAACAATTCTCTCTTGAATAATTGTGCCATCCGGGTATGTAACCCGCAGAATATGTGATTTTCTTTTGCCTTCTGGTTCAGCAGCTATTGAGAAGGAATAATATGGATTGCTCCAATCGATTTTTTCAAATAACTTTTGCCAATCTTTCATTTGCATTGAGGGGAAACGATTAGCGTAAAAGTCTTCAATAATATTAAATGCACATGCTGTAGATTTGTATTCGGTATCAAGATATGGACGAAGTTGGTCTATTAACAACGGATTTGCAATGCGAGTTAGTTTATTTTCATCGTCTAAAAACATTGCTTCCCAATCAATATCTTCGCTTAGTTCATCCGTTTCTGATTCTGCTTGAATCAATTCGACAACAGTCATGCTCTCAGTTGGAAACTCAATTGCTACTTGTTCAGTCGGATTAATATTGCTTTTAAGGTTGTTGTCTTGCCACTCAATAAGGAAACGAACATAATGATTCAATGCTGCGGAAAAAACATACTTCCAATTTTGGTTCAGTTGATTAATCTCCGGTATTGAAATAAATCCTTCAATTGCTACGAAATAGTCTTTAATGCGTGAATATATTAGAAATGCATCACGGTAGTGGTGAATATATCCTTTGTTAATAAGTTTGGATATGGCATTGGTATAAGTATTAACACTTCGTTCGCTTAATTCTTTACCGCCTAAATACTCTTTAAAATATTCCAAATTGTCCACATTACAGAAATATTCAAAGGCCTCATTTGATTCTACATTTTCTTCTGAATTGTTTTTTGATAAAATGGTTGTTTCTTCTGAATTTACATTGCAGATTTCCATTAGAAAATCAATGTACTTATGCAACGCTGCTGAATATGTTTTATTCCATGCAAGATCAATTTCTTTTACTTCAGGTATTTCCATAAAAGCTTGTATAACCGAAGGGTATTCCGCAACAGAATCATGGGCTAAAAACAACTTGCGATTACGTGAAAAATAACTATCATTAATGAGATTTTTGATTGCATGACAATAGTTGCTTATGGTTTTGTCCAGAAAGCCTAAATGAGATAAATAATGTGCAAAATCAGGGGTGTTTTTGGAATCAGTCAGTTTTTTGTAGGCTTCGTTGGCTTCAGTTCTTTTACGTGAACCCACGGCAACATATTCAGACATATCAGGAAAGAAGATTTGCAAGTTTACAAGGAAATATGAAATTTTATCACGTGGAAAAGCGATTACTTCTCCATCATTATTCAATTCCAGACGTTGTAATTGGTCAGTATTACGTGCTTTCTCCTGAATGTTTAAACGGGAGTAAAATGACACATTTTTTGTCACATTAAGACGTTGTTTCGCCCAATGCGGATTCCAAGTTGTGTAAACATCGTTTGATGAATCGTATCCAAGCAAAATGAAAGGAAGTGGTGATTCTTTTATTTGCTCAAAAGTTTCCCTTAATGGCAGTTGAATTCGCCATATATCGGGGTTGCCATTTGATAACTGTGCCGGAGTCAAGTTTTTGATATAAACATAGTATTCCACTCCGTCAAAATCAATTCGGCACGGATTAACACCCTCAATATGTTTGAATGTGGCAGAATTAGATAATATCTCGTCTAAGAGGTATTTTAATTCTTCCCTTTCTTTTTTTACAATTGCCATATTTGAACTATTTAGAATAAACTTTTATATAATGGACTATTTGAACGGTCAAATGTAGATACTGCATTTTGAATGTCGATTAAATGCGATAAATTGCTTGCGAATTTGACTTCGGAAACAAATTGCGGAATGGTTACTTTATCAATATGTGGCACGTCGTTCGCATCAAAAAAAGCAAGAGTATCTGAAGCTTCCGTATAATCAAAAAATGTATTGTCAAGTTTCGCCCAATCATTTCCGATTGTTTCAGCCATAACAGTATAAAGTTGTAATCGGGAATTAATAGGAGTGACACGTTCGCAAATGCGCTCATATAGATTACGAACAGAAAGCCCACCTGAACCATGCCCGGACTCTCGTACAATGACAGAAGCTATAAGTAATCGGGAGTTTGGAGAAGGGTTAAGTTGGTCAAGGGAAAAATGGTGAATACGTTCTTCAGCCGAAGTACTTTTTACCTCGATTTTGTCTCGACCCAATGTAAAATCGTATTTTGCGGCTGGCGAGTTGTGCCAGGCGTTGATTAGCGTTTCAGGGTGTAAACTCCGTTCGATAATAAGAAGTTCAGCCCATAAGCCTTGTAATTTTTGACGAGGTGGTTTGCTTAAAGCTGAAAAAATTGTAATAAGATTTTCCACTTCAATTGATAGTTCACGTTTAGACGGCTCTTTAGGAATCTTCTGGAGCATCATAATGAATATCTCAATAAAATATGCCTGAAGTGCAACATCAAGTGTACGTAAGGTTATTACGGAGAAACAATCTTTTTGTTTTATTTCACCATCTTCGGCAATGAAACATTGTAAATTGTATTCAATGGATAACATTTCTCTTACAATATTTTGAGTAGAAGAAACGGAATTGTTTGTTGATACAAAGAATTTCGGGAAACCTTCACATGATACACCTAATTTATGAGGCATTTCAGTGAGCGGAATCACATCGAACGCTTCTTGGTTCGTTGTGGTTTTTTTGAGGTTCTTGAAAAGTGAAAATATCGAGTTGTGTTCCATAGTATTATTGACTTTTTATTCGTCTTCTTCTAAATCGTCTTCTTGTTTGCTTTCTTCGTTTGAACAGTAATTTGCCGCTAAAGAATCCGGGTAATTGATTGCTAAAGTATATCCTTCCCGTGCAAAATCAAGTGGCGCACCATCTAAATGGAAGTGATAAAGTTGAAAGGTTATTGAATCATCGCCAACGATTTTTCTATCACCAGGGTAGTTGGTAGAATCAGTTGCTGAACTTGGACCAGCAAATAAATCTGTATCTGTAGATAATCGTAAATTTTCGGAGTCAAAAGTACGGTGTCTAATTGGAGCAGAGAAAGCCATTTGGATAAAATAGACAAATTTCAACGGCTTTTCATTATCCTCACTTGATAAATAGCGTAGATATCGAATGGTATCGGCTTTACGTCTTGCATCAAGAAAGTTTCCAAAACGGAAGTCACTTAAAAAACTAATTGCTTCGTCAATGGGGAGTTTAAACCCTCTATGTGTACGGTCAATAGTAGTGTACTGGTATGATATATTAAAAGAGGTCTTGTGTTGTTGTAGAAACAACTTAACAAGGTTGTCGTTTTCTTCAATTAATGATTTGCTTTCAAAAGCTTGCATCCCTCGCATCCCTTTCAACTTGGTATTTACAACCGAAATTGGAAGTACATTCTGTTTGGTTGGTCGCAAATTTGGAGACAGCAGTATTTTACGTTCAGCGGCTGCCAATGTATCACAACTTGCCAAAGTAGAACGAAGTTCTTCTTCGTGTTTGATATAGTCAAAGTAATTGGTAATAGACCAACTTGGTAAAAATACACGACAAGATTTTATGTAGTCTTGTTTGTATCCGAAAAATCGACAGCGTTGTTGAATTGTATCAGCATTTGTTGGGCCAACAGAATAACGAGGCATATAAGTTGTAGCAAGTTTTTCAACTGTAAAACCACGGTTAAGCATTTCTGCACCAACAAGAATGTGCATTTTATAATTGTCCCATTCTATTTCTGATTGTGCTTCCTTATCCGTATTGACAAGCCATACTTTACGGTCGTTAATAACGTCTGAAATATAGTGCTCAATTTGCTCAAAAGTAGGTCTTTCTTCAACAGAATAAAACTCAATAGCTAATGGAAATAATAAGCGAAAGCGTGAAATAATATCTTCTTTGTCATCTTGACCATCCGGTTTCTTTAAAGCTATGCGCCAATTTCTAAGTTCTTTTTCAATCCAATCTTTGAATTTTTTATTCCACTTTTTCGTATTATCGGGGTGAACCATCATTGAAAGATAAGACACTTCATCTACTTTAAGAAACTTAATTACTATGGCAACTGCCATAATATGGAGCATAAGGGCGTCTTTTAATGACTGTGGCATCTTTTTTAGTGGATTTCTTTTTTTATGGAAAACTTGCTCTTTTGGAATCTCCTTTATTAATCCACCATTAAATAAATCATGATTCTGACCTTCTTTACCAAAAAACAGTTTACCTCCAACATACCCTTCACCCGGTGTAAGTAATGTGTGGCTTTTAGGTGAAAGAAGATCCTGCATACTAATTAAGATATTAGCTTGAGGAGTTGCAGTATATTGAATATAAGTATTACCCGGAAGAGAAGCACGTAATTTTAGAATTGATTCATAGGTTCGTGATTCTTCCTTTTCCTCATCTTCTGCTTTCTTACTGTTCTTTCGTCCAAAACTGTTTAATGAGGCTTGGTCTGCTTCATCATCAATAATAAGTACAGTCTCATTTGACATTACATCAAGGAAATCGTTACTTTTAAAAACCTCTGCAAGTTTATTAATGTGATCGTAATGCTTTAAAATTGGTATGAGAATGATAGGTTTATCAGAACATTCGATATGTCCAATCATCTCTTCCATTACATCCACTGTGGGATTTGTATGTATTTTGAAGAAATCGTTATTTGCTGAAGTAACTCCAATTAAATCTTTACGAAGGCGTTTAGACGTTTGATTCAATAAGTTGTTTTTGGTGCCGGCAAGAAAAACGATTACTCGATAACCGTTATCTAATGCAAGGGCTGAAAGTCCAGTGAAAGACAAGGTCTTTCCACTCTGGACATACCCAACCACAAGGTGAGTTGTTTCTGGATTAGAAATAGCATTATGCGGATTGCAATGAGCAAGAATATTGGTGGTTTCATCTCTAAGATTAACTGCGCCATTAATTGTAATACCTTTTCTTCTTATTGAGCCATCGCGCCTCTGGTAACCCTGCTTTTGAGATTCGACAAAAGTTTCGAAGCAGTTACCGCAGGTAACTGTTTGAAGTGCATACTTCACAGCGGAAGACATTTCGACTGGTTTATCTATTATAATCTGTTGCATAATTTAAACTTTAGTCTTTATGATATACTCATTAAAATAATTAAATAAATCAGTTGCAGTATCTTCACCAACCTCACGCGCTGTAAATTTGGCAATTGCTATTGTTTTGAGTATAGCAATATTTGACTGGCTGGGGTTGCCAAAATGCTGAAAGAAAATGTGTTTTGTGTTTATTTGACAAATTATAATATTTTCGTTTTTTTGTCGGGAATCGACCCAAAACAAATCAGTCCCTGATTCAACAAATTGAACTTTTAGTGTGTAAGTTTTATCCTTGATTTTATAAGTTGCATCATATTCACCTATTACGATTGGAATTACATTATCTTCAGAATACTCGTTAGACAACTCAACATTTAATGATCCAGTGCTTGATTGATCAACTTCTTTTTTGACATTGGTGTCAATTGAAATAACATTACGGTTGTCTTTTGGTGAAGAGTTGTATTTTGTAACAATTTTTTTTATCTGCTTTCTTGTATCGTCAAGTCTATATTCTTCGGCTTGACTATATAAGTCAAATTCTTTTGTGTGAATTTCGCCTTTGAGAGCCTCCATTAGAGCATCAAGATTTTCTTTATCCTGAATGTCATTTTTGTTAAATGACACTTCAAAACCATCCAACTCAAGTTCACCAAATATTCGTTTATATCGGAATGTACCTGAAGAACCAGATAAATTTTTATGAAAATATCGACCATCCGTTTCAGCACCAATTATGACACGACCACGACGAAGAAGTACCATGCCGTTTTGTGTACTATTTATATCACGAAGAATTCCTATAAAGCCTTTAGCTTTGTATTTACCAAATTTGAAATCAATATTTTTCTTCCAATAAATTGGAGTTGCATGTAGTGTTCTGGCAAAAGGGGCTGTGAGTATTTCGTATTCGACAAAAGTTAGTTCCTCATCGCATACTATTAATTTCATTTCTTTGTTACGTAAAGATTTACGGTAAATACTCGCAAGTTCATTTTTTATTTTTGATAAACTTTTAATGGCAGGAACATTTTTAGTTGTATCAGAAATTGTTACAATCGTATAATGATCATTTTTGTCTTTAAATTTTATTTCAACAGGTAATTCTCTCAGATTATTGGCAGATACTTCATTGAGGTTAAAAGAAATAGTACGTTCAATGTTCTCATCGAGAGCTTTTGTTTTAACTATCCATGATTCGCCAAGCCATAAAGCAGCAGTTTTTAACCCCATTCCGAATTCATTCAATTCATTATTATTCTCAGGTGTCTGGGCTGGCATAAATGCAGTTACATATTTACTTTCCTTAATACCTGCTGCATTGTCAATAATAATAATTTTTTTTGCTCTACCAGTTATTTCATCCCATTCGATATCAATTGATACTTTTAATTCGAAGTCTGATTCAAGTTTAACTAATTGGGGTTTATTATCTCTATAGGATTGCAAAGCATTATCAATAAATTCAGCAAAGACATGTGAAATTGTATTCGGTAGATCACTAAATCTCTCATACATCATAGACCCAATGGCAATACTAACTGTTTGCATTATGTTTTCGCTCATAACTTAAGAAGTTTTTTTACTATGTGTTTGATTATGGTTACATTGACAGCATTTCCAAGTGCTTCAAACGAACGTCCTAAAGAAAGAGAAAAGCTTTCATCTCCAAACTTTATCTCTTGCATCCCTTGTAATTTTGACGCTTCCTTAATTGTCATATACCGGCCTTTATCTGGTTCACCCTCATTTAGAATCTCTTTAGGTAGTGGCAACCAAGGAAAAATCGGTATTTGAGTGCCAATCAAATTAAGTGCAGGTGAGAATGAAGGCATTTTAATACGAATACCCGAAGCTCTAAATTGGATAATTTTATCTTCTATAATTGGTTCTACATCTTTACCACAGTTCCATTCCATTTTCAAATGACTGTTGTCAAATTTGCTTACCTTTTTCAACCAACTATCTAACCAGGATTTATGTCGGGCGTAAAACTCTCTATTCAGTTTAATGTATTTAATCTTCCAATGAGGAAATACCGGATTTTTATCAGTATGTGCATAGTTTGGCAAGTGTTTTAAGCATTCGGCAACTGTAGAACCAGTAACTTCTTGACCAAATTTGCCTTTTCGACCCACCAAATCTTCTAAATTCTGAAAAGCAGGTGGTTTCACTTCAAATTCATAGTTTGCACCGAACTCCATTGCCCAAATTGGAAACGAAGGAAGAGAATCACCATTTTTAATGGTCAAATCAATAAATTCTTGCCAAATAGCAAGTTGATTATGGGATTCTGGTTTTAATTTTTGTATTTGAGTTTCATTTACATCTATGATTTTAGTTATATCACATTGCATTGGGCGTGTTCTCGGGAAAGTGAACCCATCAATTGTACCAAAATCTTTGTTTCTACAAACAATATAAATTCGGCGGCGGTGCTGGGGGATACCAAATTCGTGAGGTGAAAGTATTTTTGGGTCAAATACTTCATAATTAAGTTCTTCAAGTTTGGCTTTTATTGTAATCCATGTATTTCCATGATCGTGTCCTTTAAGGTTGGATACATTTTCAAGTAACACATATTCGGGTCTGTGAATTTCAAGGATAGCACAAATGTAATCAAAAAGATTTCCTCGGTCTTTTTCATCATCAAAGCCCTGCCGTTTGCCTGCTTGGCTAAATGGCTGGCATGGAAAACCTGCACAAAGAATGTTGTGTGCAGGAACATCTTCTGGATTTATTTTAGTAATGTCACCAAAAATCGGGGTATCTGGAAAGTTGATATTGTAAAGTCGTCGTAAATCTTCTTTGAGTTCAGAAGCAAACACACATTCGCAACCCAATTGTTCAAGTGCAAGGTGAAATCCTCCCAAGCCGGCAAACAAGTCAATAAAAGTCAGTTTTCTCATATTAATACTCAGTATAAACTCCGACTTTCATTCCTCGGAAAAGGGGTTTTCTTATAATTTCGTGTATATTGTTATTATCTTGTACAAAAATCATAAAGTGTTGATCCTAATGTTGATTAAATTTGAATGTTCTCGTAAATTGATTGCCTTGTATCGGCCCAAATATATTGCTCTAAAACATCACCAATAAATTCTTGTACATAAGGGCGTTCTGTAAATTCAATTACTTCTTGTTCACTGTCAAAACATGAAGCTAAATTAAAATTATCTGTCCAACTCAAACCAGAGGTACTGACAGAAAGAAACATATCTTTTGTGTAGTTTGTGACACAAATTTTATGTACAGTTGAAGTTATCTTTCCCTTTAAATCGAGTATCATATTGGGCTGGTTTTATCGTACAAAGAAATATGAAGAAGCCAATTCGTGTGTAGCATCAATGTCTGCTTCTTGGCAAGAATTATCTTCGTTGTTTCGAATCAGGCTTTGAATTGCGTAAGTTTTCCAACCTTTAACGAAGTTGGCTTGTTCGCCTAATTCAATTTCCATAGTTTTTTCTTTGATTGCAAGTACTGTGTCTGCTGGATAGGCATCCTTATCTTGTAAAAACTCTTCTACAAGATTACAGAGTGCTTCATTAAAAGCATCTCTTTCTATGTAACTACTGAAGTTTGACATAATATTTTGGTTTAAATGGGTGTTAATTATTTGTTTTGTTTCTCAATTTGCTTATTTCATACCAATAGAAGAATGCTTCTATATTTGACTTTTTATAATAGCTCTTTTAACGTTTCGGCATCAGGGAAAATATTCCGATATTGTTCCGGGAGTTGCGTAGCCAACTGATAAGTTGCTACTCCCATTGGTTTACTTGTATCGCGAAAAGCAAATTCGACAATTTTTTTGCTTTGCGATTTACAAAGAATGATACCAATAGAAGGGTTTTCGTGAGGAAGTTTAATATATTCGTCCAGCCCAGAGAGATAAAAGTTCAATTTCCCTGCGTATTCGGGTTTGAATTCACCTCGTTTGAGTTCAATGGCTACTAAGCATTGAATTCTGCGATTAAAGAACAGCAGGTCTATAAAAAATTCTTTCTCATCAACCTCCAGCCGATATTGATTTCCCATAAACGAAAAATCGCTTCCCAATGCCATAATAAATTTCTTGATATGAAGGACTATTTCATTTTCGAGTAGTCGTTCATCCAATTCATCGGGGTCTTCAATATTTATAAAATCAAGTAAATACTCATCTTTGAACGACTGAAGTGCCTGTTTTTGTAAATTTGGATTTTGAATGGTCTTTTCAAAATTATTTGGTATAGAGCCTTGTTTCTTAAAGAGGGAGGCTTTAAGATTATATTTTAATTTTTCTACACTCCAAAATTCCGTCGCACAATTATTGATATAAAATAGTCTCTCCTCAAGTGTTTTGGCCTTAACCAATATTTCATAATGGTGAGTAAATCCAATTGATAAAAAGTGGTCAAAACTCAGGTTGACCAAATCGTCCGTTATCGACGGACGATTTAGCGAAAGCAAATCCGTTTGAATTTCGTCCGGTACTGACGGACGAATTACAGCACTTTGAATATATTTTTCCCATTCTTCATAAAACTGTCTCATTCGTTTGATATTCACTGGCGAAAACCCTCGCAATCCGGGTAGTTCCACTTGTAATTTTACTGAAATGGTTTCGATAGCATTTGTACCCCAAAAGTGGTTGCGGCTATTTTCGGAAATAAATTTTCCGATACCAAAATAAAGTGATAGCAACTCACGGTTTACTAATGCAGCTGCCCGATACCGGCTTTTCAGAATGGCATCTTTGATAGCCTGAATAGCCTGATTGTAATTGATTGAGGTTTGTTGTTCCATAATTTATTGCATTTTACAACTGGTTTATTTTGAGTAATTCCTCAACTTCTTCTTTTCGTCCCCGTCGGGTAGCATAACGTAATAGCTTATTTGTGTTCAAGTTGTGCCTTTCAATTACATTACTGTAAAAATAAGTGATTTCAGTTCCTTGTAAAAAATAAAATTCAACATCGCCCACCACATCTACTAATATCTTTTCAATAGTTGGTGTATTAAACCCATCTAACACTTGTAATGGGGCTTCTGATATTAGTGTGCGAACAATTATAGACTCATTTCCATTGATATAGCGACTAAAATCATCCTGATTTGGACACAAAAAAACACGAATAGAACTATTGCTATTTAGATAGTCGAAAACTGATTCTGTGACATCACGTTCAACATCAATATAAATGTAATTTAGGTTGGGAATGTGGTGCATATATGAGGCTATCGTTTTACTACTCCACACACAAAAGTTAGCAAATGGGAATTGTGTTTTAAGTTGTAAATTCAATTGTTTTATTTCATCTGAAATAAAAGCCATAAAATTTTTGTGAGAAGTAGAAGGCAGAGTATAAACCCCACGTTCAATACGGGTAAGTTCGTTGGTCTTCAATAGCCGATCTAATTGTATTGAAAGAGCGTTTGGAGAAACAGTTTGGTTTTGTTCTTCCAAATATGTAATCAACTCTTTACGTGTAAATTGACTATTTGTGGCGGCAAAATATAGTATGTCTGTGATTGTTGCCATATTATTAATTGTGATATGCAAATGTATAACATTTTTGGCAATAAACAATGATTATTGCCAAAAATGTTGGGTTGTTATAAAAAAATATTTTTTGCAT
>JBAWXD010000116.1:0-11406 GCA_037144275.1 Paludibacter sp.
TAAATCACTTGATTTACTGCACATCAACCCCGGAGCAGCCGGAAAACAGGGCTTTCATAAAGTGCAAACGCTTGTTCGCTTTGAAATTGATGGTGAGAAAATTCAGAATCTCGAAGTGATTGAATTGAAGCCAAAAGAAGTGAAATAACTGAATTGTAAAATAAATTTGAAAGTTCAGTATAAATGTATTATTTTAGCGAACTTAAATCACAAAAATATTTATTATGAACAACAAATATGTGAATTTTATAACGGACGAACATCTGCTAAAATGTATAGCCAACCTACATAAAGCATATTTAAAAGCCAAAAATAATATTTCTAAAAAGAATTTTTATAGTAATAAGATAGATACTATTAAGCTGACTTTCGATGCAAAGTTCAATAATATCGATGAGGAAAGCCTAATTGAATCTGAAATATTGAGACAAATTGATAAATCTATAAACAATTCAATCGGAACTTTTCACGAACAAATTTTGGGAGGAATCAAGGGGTTTGAAATTGGAAATCTAAGTGGATTTGACATCAAAGCAATCGATAACACTTTATTTGCAGATATTAAAAATAAGCATAATACGATGAATAGCAGTTCATCTGAAAGTTTGTTCCAAAAACTAGCTAAATACGCTGACAATTACAAGAAAGCAAACTGTTATTGGGTTCAAATTTTAGCAAAAGGAAGTTTTGTAGAGAAATGGGCTGGTGAAATAAACGGAAAAGAATACAGTCACAGTAGAGTTTACAAAATATCTGGAGACCAATTTTATGCTTTACTGTCAGGGCAGGAAGATGCACTTTATCAACTATATAAAGCTTTGCCATTTGCAATAAAGGATTATCTTGATTCTATGGACCAAAATAAAGAAATTGCTAAAAATTCTGCATTGGATGAAATTAAGAATGAAATAACAACTTCAAAAAGAAGTGTTTTAGATCAAATAACATTTGAAAATTATAGTTATTATTTAGGATTCAATAAGTTATAATACTGATTAAGAAATTTCACTATAGAATATCCAACTTCTTTGCCTAAATTTACTGGCACAGCATTTCCAATTTGTTTATATTGTTGAGCAAGTGAACCTTCAAAATTCCATTCATCGGGAAAAGTCTGAATACGAGCATATTCTCTCACCGTAAAAGGTCTAGTTTCATCAGGATGACATCTTTCAGTTTGTTTCTGAGCAGGACTACAAGTAAGAGTTAGACAGGGTTCATCCCAACCTATTCTTCTGGCAATACCTGTTTTTCCTCCACCAAGATGGAAACTTCCACCCATAAATTGTTTTTGAATTTCTAAAGGTAAATCCCGCCAATATCCTTTTGGTGGGACTAAATCCAATACCTCCTTTTTGCTTTTTGGGTATGTAGAACCAATCGATTTTTGAACATCGGAATCGAATAAATCTCCTTTTTTTAAAGCATCTTTTAGTGTATAAATTTTATTGTATGGTTTAGGATATTCAAATTTTAAATCAATATCTTTACGAACACCTACTAAAATTAGTCGTTCTCTTTTTTGAGGAACTCTGTAATTAATGGCTTTAAGAACCTGAATTGGAGCAACATTATATCCTATTTCATCCAAAATAGAAATCATTCCTTGTAAGGTTTTTCCATTTTCATGACTTAACAATCCACGAACATTCTCACCTATACAAATTGGAGGGTTCACTTCTTTTACAACTCTAGCGAATTCATAAAATAATGTTCCTCTCGCATCAGCTAGACCCAACTTTTTACCGGCATAACTAAATGCCTGACAAGGAAATCCACCAGTAACAACATCAACTTTATTGTGATATTCGGAAAAATTGAATAATCTTACGTCTCCTTCAAAGACATTCCAATTGGGTCTGTTTTTTCGTAAAGTTTGACATGCCCATTTATCATTGTCGTTCAATGCCACGCATTTAAGTCCGGCCTTTTCCATGCCAATAGCTAACCCGCCAGCTCCCGCAAATAGTTCAATTACGCTGTATTTATTTTCAGGCTCAACTTTGTTAGAAACAGTATTTGTTTGATTTTGAGCCAAAAATTCATTAAAGACAAGTTGTAATTGATCTTTTTTATAGACCCTATAATTGCTGATAGGCTCTCTAACAGCAGTCAATTTACCTTCACGATCCCATCTTCTTAGAGTTTCTTTACTTTTCCCTATTAATTCGGATGCTTCAGATAGCGTTAAGTACTCATTCATAACCACATAGTTTAACCTTATACAATGGTTACAAATTTATGAATAATATTTTAAATATACAAACTAATTCAACCGAAATTTATTTCACTCCATGCATTAACTTCTGTAACCATTTCGATAATAAGAACAGAATAACCGATGCCACTCCGGCAATCACCACAAAAAGCATAAAGAAATCGTAAAGTGAAACAATCTGAATTCCGAAAATGAATTTGGGTTTTCCTGCTTCGGGGTACAATCCGCTGAGCATTCCGGCAAATTTATTGGCTGTCGCCATCGACATATACCAAACTCCCATTAGCAATGAAGCAAAGCGTAGAGGAGCCAGTTTATTTACCATTGACAATCCGATTGGGGAAAGCATCAGTTCACCCATGGTATGAATGAAATATAAACCTGTGAGCCACAAAATACTTACTTTTACCCCCGGAGCTACATTTTTTACTCCAAAAGCAATTACCAGATAACCCAATGCAAGGAAGAATAATCCCATCGATTGTTTTACGGGCGATGATGGATCCATATTTCGTTTGCCAAGCCAAATCCACAAGTTGGAAAACAGAAGACCAAGTAAAACAATAAAAACAGGATTGAAAGATTGGAAATAACTTGCCGGCATAGTCCAGCCAAAAATTTCACGATTGGTTTGTTCGTCAGCAAAATAGGTGAGCGATGCTCCGGCCTGCTCAAAAGCCGACCAAAAGAAAATAACGAAAAAGGCAATGATATAAATTACCCAAATACGTTGGCGTTCAATTTTACTAAGCGATCCGTCGGAAATAACGTAAGCCGGAATAATGATACAAACTGAGAAAATGGCTGCACCTATAATGTCAAAATGAAAACCAAAGTAGAATGCGCTGAAAAGCAATACTCCACCCAATGCCCAGGCCAAAAACTCGCTTATGTTTTGTTTAGAACTTTTTTTAGGTATTTCTTCCTTTTCCGATTTATGAATATCCATTTTCCCGGCAGCTTCCACACCAAGTTGCTCTCCATCCGGTCCGATAAGAAATTTACTTTTCCAACCAATAAACAATATTAAACTAAGCAACATTCCGATAGCTGCAATCAAAAAGCCATATTTGAAATCTGCAGGATTACCCGTGTCACCAAAGAATCCGCAAAGTAAAGGCGCAATAAAAGCCCCAACGTTTACACCCATATAAAAGATAGTGTAGGCCGAATCGAGCCGTTTATCCCCTTTCACGTACAAATTTCCAACCATAGTGGTAATATTGGGCTTAAAAAAACCATTCCCAAAAATCAAAGCTGCCAATCCAAAGTACATAAACCAGCGCGAAATATCGCCACTTTGATAATAGAGTGCACTTGAGAACATAAATAATTGTCCGACTATCATCAAAATGGCGCCCCATAAAATTGATTTTCGCATACCTAAATATCTGTCAGCGACATAACCACCAATAAGCGGAGTGAGATATACCAGTCCGGTATAATTTCCATAGATTGTTGATGCTAATTGTTTATCCATCAACAAAGCTTTGATGAGATAAAGTGTGAAAATGGCACGCATTCCATAATAGCTGAAACGCTCTGACATGGCCGTGGCAAATACAAAATACAGTCCTTTGGGATGGCCTTGTTTCGGTTCTTGAGTCGTCATACTTAATAAATTTGTAGATTAATTAATTTTTATTTTTTAGTTGTAAATGCTGGATTGAATACATAATTGCGGCACAAAAATATACTTTTAGATCGATAAAATTGTATATTTATAAAAATTCACTGTTGCTTATTGAAAAAATGGACTTTAAATGAGGTGTTTAAAAAAAATAGACCGATAATTTTTGCAGTATTGCAAAATTGATTACTTTTGCATTCGCTTTTCAGAAAGACAAATCTTGATGAAAACCGGGCCTATAGCTCAGTTGGTTAGTAGCACCTGACTCATAATCAGGGGGTCACTGGTTCAAGCCCAGTTGGGCCCACCCTTGGAATCAGACACTTACACTTCATTGTGTGGGTGTCTGTTTTTGTTTACGCCAAGTTTACACCAGGTTTTGGGGAATATTTGATTGAAATTTACTGGAAACTTCGTCTAAATTTAAACGAGATGAGGGGAAACTTCCTGACAGGAGACAGGAAGTATGAAAATTTAATTTTAAAAAAGTAATAAATTGAGATGGTTTTATTAAGAATTGATACAGACAAGACTTTTATTCTTCAATAAATTCGAGATAATTGTCTCTATTGATAACTTGATAATTTGAATTCGGATAATTAGTTGAAAATGCATGTGGAACTTTTGGAGTTTTAGTACCCCATTTAAATTCAAATGCATTAATATTACCTTCTGATTCTTCAATTAAATCAATTTCCTGCCCATCGTAAGTTCTCCAGAAGTAAAATAATTTATTGTTGGATGAATAATTTGATTGTTTAATTCTTTCGCTTATCAAATAGCTTTCCCAAAGTTGTCCAATATCGTCCCGAAGTGCAATTGGATTATAGTTGCCAATTAAAGCATTTCGAATGCCATTGTCATAAAAATACCATTTCCCGGCTTTCGAAATTTCTTTGCGCAAGTTTCGGGAATAACTTCCCAAGCGATAGATTACAAAAACTTTAGCAAGTAAATCAAGATATTTCTCGACTGTATTTCTGCTTAATCCTAATTGTTTTGCCAGTTCATCGTAAGAAACCTCATTGCCCATTTGAAATGCAACTAAGCGCAATAATTCAATCATTTTCTTTGAGTTTTTCAACCCATCAATTGATAAAATATCTTTTAATAAATAGGCATTCACTATATCCCGTAAGTAATCTTTCTTTTGTGTATAATCTGTTATATTTACTACCTCCGGGTAACTGCCATAAACTAATCTGTCTTCAAGATTCTGCTTAATTTCGAGCATGTTTTCCTTCTGCGAAAGTTCCGCCTGACTAAAAGGAAATAAGTGAAATTGAGTACTTCGACCAACCAAAGGTTCACCTGCTTTATTTTGCAAATCGAAAGAAGACGAGCCGCTTGGCATTACCTTAATACCAGGAACTTCATCCACAATTAATTTCAACTTTTGTCCAATTTCAGGGATGTTTTGTGCTTCATCAATTGCCAGTAAGTCAATACCATCCAGTAATCGTTTATAATTCGAAATTGATTTTGACTCTAATAAAGTCAACGAATCCATGTCTTCGCCATTTAACAATAAATGTTTGCCTTGGAACCTGTCAATTAGTTGTCGTATCAAAACGGTTTTTCCCACTCGACGAGGTCCAAATATTAGCATTACTTTGTTTGCTGCTAAACGATTAAAGATTTTATCCTCAATTATACGCTTAATCATATCAATTAATTTTTTGTGCAAATATACTACTTTTAAAAAACAGAAGGCATTAATACTGTAATTATTTTCAATGAATTGAATAATTTAATAGTAAATATGTCATCTCGATGAAGTAATTACTGGTATTTTCTCGGATGACTTTCTTCATATTCATAAATCAGGACTCATTTCTAGTGTAAGCAGCGTTCTTAAAAAACAACTGAATGTTAGTAAGTCGCTATAAGTCCAAAATAAATAATTTTCCGTATTTTCTCCGAAATTTCTAAACACGCCAGATTTTACGCCAGGTTTTCGGAAAATCAGGGAAAACCAGTGACAATCGAATGAAGGTAAAACACTGAAAATGAAAACCAGGGAAAACCAGTGGAAAGATTAAATATTGACTCATAATCAGGGGGTCACTGGTTCAAGCCCAGTTGGGCCACCCTTGGAATCAGACACTTACACTTCATTGTGTTGGTGTCTTTTTTCGTTTACGCCAGGTTTGAGCCAGGTTTTGAGGAAAATTGATTGAAATTACCCGAAAACTTCGTTTAAATTTAAACGGTATGAACAAAAATCTTCCTGACAGGTGACAGGAAGATTTAGTATTCTTTAAATACTTTTTAAACATTCAATGTAAAACCTTAGATATTATTATTATTATTATTATTATTATTCTCAAAGCAGGGGATAGCCTACTTTTTTGTGTATAAATAAATTATTGGGATTATTATTCCTGAAAAATCATAAAACCTTATAATACCATTCTAAAAATAATGAAAAAGTTTCCAACTACTTTTTATTTTCTAATGCTAATACCATTTTTTCAACTCACCGCTCAAAGTTTAATCCCTGTTTATTTAAATCCTAATAAATCAATAGAAGAACGCATTGAAAATGCATTGTCTCTTATGACATTAGAAGAGAAAGTGGCACTATGTCATGCTCAGTCACAATTCAGTTCGTCAGGAGTTTCCAGATTAGGTATTCCTGAAATAAATTATACAGACGGTCCAAATGGCGTTCGTCAGGAACTAATGATAAATTCATACGCTGCTGCGAATTGGAGAAATGATTCTTGCACAGGATTCCCTGCATTAACTTGCATATCTGCTACATTCAATCCGGTTTTAGCCTATGATTATGGTGTGGCTATGGGTGAAGAAGCTCTTTATAGAAAAAAAGATGTGTTATTAAGTCCTGGAGTAAATATTTTTCGTACTCCTATGAATGGGCGAAATTTTGAATTTATGGGAGAAGATCCATTTCTGATCGGACAATTGGCAGTGCCTATAATTAAAGGTATTCAATCAAATGGCGTGGCTGCTTGTGTAAAATCAGTTGCATTAAGTAATCAAGAGTCAAACAGAAAGTATATCAATGTTATGGTTAGTGACAGAGCTTTACATGAAATATATTTACCAGCTTTTAAATCAGCTGTTGAAGATGGGAAGTCATGGACAGTAATGGGTTCTTATTCTAAACTTCAATCTCAGTTCTGCTGTCAAAATGAATTACTATTAAACAAAATAATAAAGAAAGACTGGAATTTCGATGGTGTTATCCTTGCTGATTGGGGAGCCGTTCACGATACTCGTGAGGCTGCATTATACGGACTTGATGTTGAAATGGGAACTAATACAGATGGTAATTTATCTAAATATGATGATTATAATAATTATAATTTAGGATTTCCATTTCTTAGATTACTAAAAAACGGAGAGATTCCTCTAACTGTTATCGATGATAAATGTCGCAGGATTTTGCGTTTAATAATGCGAACCAGTATGAACCCGAAGCGCAACTTTGGTAGGTTTGTATGTGAAGATCATTCAGCAATTGCCCGAAAAGTCGCTGAAGAAGGCATTGTATTACTAAAAAATGAGAATAATTTATTACCAATACCGATAAGAAAATACAAAAGAATTGCAGTCATAGGAGAAAATGCAATTCGAGACCTAACCTCAGGAGGAGGTTCATCCGAATTGAAAGTAAAATACGAAATTTCTCCATTAGAAGGCTTACAAGCAAAATTCGGAAAGGAGAATATTACTTTTTCTTATGGCTATTCAGCGGGACCAAATACCTGGGGCAAAGTTGTTGATTCAAAACTCGATAAAGATTCATTGTTTAAAGTTGCAGTAGAGACTGCCCGAAATGCAGATATTGTCTTGTTTATCGGAGGGTTAAATAAAAGTTGGTTTCAAGAGACAGAAGGTTCAGATCGTCAATCATACAATTTACCGTATAACCAAGATGAATTGATAGAAGCAATTCAAAATGTGAATAAAAAAACGGTCGTACTGTTATTAAGTGGTAATGCCGTTGCTATGCCCTGGTTACAGAAAGTACCGGCTCTTTTACAATGCTGGTATAGTGGCTCAGAGGCAGGCAATGCCATAGCAAATATAATTTCCGGAGAAATAAACCCTTCAGGAAAATTACCATTTTCATTTCCAAAGAAATTAGAAGATAATGGGGCGATGTTCTATGGAAAAAAATCCTATCCGGGAGATTCAGTTGTTCATTATATGGAAGATATTCTAGTCGGTTATCGCTGGTACGATACTAAAAATATTACGCCACAATTTCCATTTGGTTATGGATTATCTTATACCAGTTTTGAATATGGAAAGATAATTACTGATAAGAAAAACTATAAAACCGATGAAACTATTACACTGTCTTTTACACTCAAAAACACAGGAAAAACAGATGGTTCAGAAGCTACTCAGGTATATGCTACACAGCCAATAGCTTCTGTTTTACGTCCGGCAAAAGAACTTAAAGCTTTCAAAAAAGTTTTTCTCAAAGTAGGCGATACTCAAACCGTTGAAATGAAAATTAAAGTAAAAGATCTGGCATTTTATAATGACCGTACACAATCATGGACAGTAGAGCCCGGGGAGTTTATTTTTCGAAATGCGTCTTCTGCAGCCGATGTAAAAAGTAGTATCAATATAACCGTTTCAAATTAGAATACCCACCATTCAATTTAATTAATATCAATTATGAGAAAATCAATTCAGAAATGCTTAACGATAGTAGTTTTATTTCTTTTTTTTACATCAATTGCAGCAGAAACTCCTGTAAAAATCACTGTAACAGCAGATCATGCTGACTGGTTTTACAACCTGAATGAAAAGGTAAAATTTAAGGTATCGGTAACTCAAAATGGAGTATTGCTCAATAATATAAAAATCAGTTATGAAATTGGTCCGGAAAAAATGACTCCTGTCTTAAAAGAAACGGTCACATTAAAGAATGGTGAAACTGAAATTGATGGAGGTACAATGAAATTGCCCGGTTTTCTTCGTTGTACTGTGAAGGCAAAAATCCAGGAAACCAACTTTGAAGGTAAGGCTACTGCGGCATTTAATCCGGAAAAAATTGAACCAACAACTACTTTACCAACTGACTTTAATCAGTTTTGGGATAATGCGAAGGCTGAAAACGCTAAAATACCATTGGATGCCCAAATGACATTATTAGCCAATAAATGCACAGACAAAGTGAATGTATATCAAGTCAATGTTCAAAACTGTAAAATAGGTATGCGGGTATATGGAATATTATGCATACCGAAAGCTCCAGGGAAATATCCGGCTGTGTTAGAAGTTCCAGGAGCAGGCGTAAGACCCTATAATGGTTATGTAAGTTTAGCCGAAAAAGGTATTATCACTTTAATCATTGGCATTCATGGAATTCCTGTTATACTTGATTCAATTGTATATACAAATTTAAGATACGGGGCATTAGATGGTTATCAAACATTTAATATTGACAGCAAAGACGATTATTATTATAAGCATGTGTATTTAGGATGCGTACGTGCCATTGATTTCATAAACACTTTACCTGAATTCGATGGTCATTCTCTGGCAGTAGCAGGTGGTAGTCAGGGTGGTGCTTTGGCAATTGTAACAACGGCTTTAGACAAGAGAGTTAAATGTGTTTCGTCATTCTATCCTGCACTGTGTGATGTTACTGGTTATCTGCATGGAAGAGCAGGAGGGTGGCCACATGCATTCAATAAGCCTTCCTTTATAACCGATCAGAAAGTAGAAACATCGAAGTATTATGATGTGGTAAATTTTGCCAAAATGATTACTGTACCAGGCTTTTATGCATTTGGGTTTAATGACGAATCCTGTCCTCCAACTTCAGTTTATGCCGCATATAATTGTATTAGAGCATCTAAAATTCTACTAATTGCAAAGGAGATGGGACATGCTTCAACTACAGAACAGCAGAATAAATCGAATGAATTTTTGTACAATCAGCTTAATGTAAAATAATAGATCAACTATAAGTCATTATGATAAAAATTAGAACTTTTATATTCACCCTGATTCTTTTATTTATTCAGATTTCATTATTCGGCGTAAAAAATAATGACACAAAAGACTTGATTTTCAAAGATGGTGATAGAGTGGTATTTATTGGAAATAGCATTACTCATGGTGGTTTGTATCATTTATATATTCAAACCTATTACCAAACACGTTTCCCAGATAGAAAAATTGAGTTCTACAATTGTGGAATCGGAGGTGATGTTACAACGAATGTATTAAATCGAATGGATTACGATATTCTGCCACATAAGCCTACAGTTGCGGTCATAAAACTTGGAATGAATGATGCGGGGAGTACATTTTACGAGCAGAGGCATACAACCGAAGAGTTGCAAAATGAACAGAACCGAATTGTGGCGAAATATACAAATGAGATGCGGGAGATTATCCGAAGATTAAAAGATAACTGTAATCCTCGATTATTCCTGATAAAACCAACTCCTTACGATCCAAATTATAAACAAGCTAATCGAAAGCCATTGATTGGAAAAAATGAAACTATTCGAAAACTGACTTTTGCCGTTGAAAAATTGGCAAAAGAATCTAATGCAACTGTGGTAGATTTTTACAACCCACTTAACGAGCTCAATATCAACCAGCAGCTTATTGATTCAAATTTTACAGCAATTGGGAAAGACCGTGTTCATCCCGGACCCATGGGGCATTTAATGATGGCATATCTGTTTCTAAAATCCCAACAAGTACCTGAAATCATATCAAAAGTTGAGATTGATATAAACCATAAAATCAAATCAAAGTATGTAAATGCAACTGTAACTGATTTGAAAATGGATAAAAACGAAATTTCTTTTGAATTAGTTGAAAATGCAATTCCATTTCCAATCAATCAGGATGCAGCAACTGCATTAAAATATATGCCTGTCATTGAATTAAATAAAGAAATACTTGAATTGAAAGGAATAGACAAAGGAATTTACAACTTAAAAATTGGAGATGAAGAAGTTGGCTCATTTAGTTCCGATGAATTAATGACAGGGATAAATCTGGCTACCAACGCTAAAACTCCACAATACAAACAAGCTCAAACCGTTTTTATAAATTTGAAAAATGCTTTTGACAAGCGGGTTAAACTAAGAGATTTGCTTTATGCCAAAATAATGATGAATAAGGCAAACATTGATATTAACGAGCAAGATAAATTTAAATCTTTTGTTGAAACAAAAAGGAAAGAAAATGCTTACTATGGCAGGACATTGGATATCTATTTGCAGAATTATAATAAGGTTGATTCAATAGAAACAGCTATAAAAAAAGATTTGAATGAAGCCAGAAAACTTAGTCAACCAGTGAAACATTTTTATACTTTGACAAAGAAATAGGATAAATTAATTGTCAACTGAATAAAATTTCCTATTGTATTTCTCAAGCAGTAAACTTGTATATGATAGGTTTGCTGCTTCATGATGTTATCATTAAATCAATGAACAAGAAATGTTTTTTTGAAATTGAACTAAAGAATAAGAAAAAGCATTAGTTTTGTGTGTTGAACATAAATTTGTACAACACAATGAAAAGTGAGATAGTGATTTTTTAT
>JBAWXD010000117.1:0-11391 GCA_037144275.1 Paludibacter sp.
TACAGGATCGTAGCTTGAAGCCGATGCTCCGATAGGTAAAAGTGTTGCAACACCCGCACTTACAGGTATATTAAGTCTGCCAGCGCCGTCAGTAACGATATAATTTGAAGCTGATGCACCTGAAATTATTCCTGTCGCTCCAATGGTCAAGTCATTGGCTCCCACACTTATTTTTCCGGATGTCAGGGATAAAGTTCCGTTTACCGTTGTTGCTCCACTTAATGCAAGTCCTGCAGCATTGTTGATAGTAAGGTTGTTCACTGTTGTCGGCATTAATGCACCGCATACCTGAGCACTCGATCCATTAAAGTTGTAATTTGCAGCCGTATTCAGTGTTTTTGATCCTGTATTGGTTAAGTTGCCATTTAGCCCGGAAGCATGTGAACTAATAATTCCGGCACCAGCGCCTAAGGTGAAGAAGCCGGTACTTGGGGTTAATGTATTTGCACCAATATTCAGGGTTGAGCCACTTAAAACTTCCATATTAAAAGGGGCAGCTGTACTATTGATATTGGCTAAAGTTAGTGATTGTGTTCCGCTTTTTGCAAAAACACATTTACCTCCTGCTGTATTTGAATTTTGTAATGCTGCATTAGATATGCTTACATCACCGCCAAAATTCCAAACTGTTGTGCCGGTACCTCCCTGTGACCCTTTTGATATGGCGAAAACGGTAAATGCATTATTAGCTGCTAAGGCTGAATTTCCGCTAACAGTCACATTTCCGGCTACATTTATCACTATGGCCGTGTAATTGTTGCTGGTCCCGTTTGATGTTAATATTACTCCCGTAGCTGTACTTGTTGCATTTGAACCATCAACTACTATATTTCCACCTATATTTACAGTTACAGAGCTAATAGCACTGGCTGTTCCGGCTGTTGGTCCACACACCTGCAATCTGCCTGAACCGGTATTACTGACTGTAAAATTACCTCTGACTGTTATTGTACCGGTATTCCATCCCAGATTAAGACTGGCACTCATATTGGGACAATTGAACACTAAATGATAAAACGATTGCGAAGCATTTATGCCTGTTGTAACTGAAGTAATACCCGTTATATTACAGGTTGAACCATCGTTCCAGGTTGCTGTTGGCAGTGCAGAACCCGAAGCTGAAATATGATTAAATTCGTAGGTGCCATTAATGGTCCAAATACCCAGAGTTTTAGTGATTACAGCCGTTTCCTTCAGGTAACCATTCACCACAATGTTTAAGGCTGCATTATTGGCTGTGTAAGCGGCATCAACAGTAACTGTATGCCCTGTTTGAATAGTTATTGTAATGGCTTGAGTCAAATCGGGTAAGGCTACTGCAGCATTCCAGTTAGTACCATCATAGGTTTGCCAGGTTGAAATTGCACTCCAGTTGCCTGTCGCTTGTGATTGAAAATCTCCGGTTGTAAGTGCAAATACGGAAGTACTTGCGAAAATCATGCAAATGAGCATGCTAAAATAAAAGAGTTTTGTTTTTTTCATTAGAAATAAATTTGAAATGTTGGATAAATACTTTATGTTTTATTTGTGGATGTAAATATACTTTGCAATTGAATGCTCCATGTGTAAAAATTGACTTTTAAGGTTGAAAAATTGACAAGAACCGAAAATCAGTAAAAAAATAAAAACAGGAATCCCTTAATGAAAAGGGATTCCTGTAGAATTCAACCCAAATTGGTTTTATAAGGATCGTAGTTGAAATATTCCGGTGCTTGTAGTTGAGTTTCTCCCGGTGCCGGTGGAGGAGTGGATTCGAGTTGAAGTGCTATTGCATTATCAAGCTTTATGCGCTCAATCTGAGGTGCGATGTAATTATGTTTTTCAGTGTTCATATGTGTTAGTTTTAAAGTTGTTAGAAGAATTTATCCCGCTTAAGCCATTCTCTGTTGTTCAGATTCTGATCGAAAGAATACATGAGAAGAATAAGATCATTAAAGTTTTTTGAAATGATAATTAATCTATGATTACTTTTTTGCTGATACTTTTTCCTTCAGTTGTAAGGGTAACCACATATACACCTGAACAAAGCGAAGTGTTCACTACACTTAGGTTTGAAGTCAGGTTATTGGAATACAGCTTCTGACCAAGAGCATTGTAGACTGTCACTGAAGCTGTACCGGTCTTGCCGTTAATCATTATCTGCTTATTGACATTAATCGAAATCCAAACCTTATCATTGCTTCCTTCGTTAATAGCGGTAGCAATTGAAGGGGCTTTGAAAATCAGCGCAAAACGACTGCTATTATTTGTTGTAATTCCTGAACTAAACGTATAACTGTTGCCAGCACTAATATCGGTCAAAATCGGGTTAACGGGGTCAGCATAATCTTTCAGGATAAGTTGAGTTCCGGCATCAAAGTTATTGAACTGAGATGCTTTGATGCTAAAGCTGTTTTGCTGAGCAGTACTAAATAACAAGGGTAGTTCTGTATTAACAGGAATTGTATTAAATCCATTAATAACCAGTGTTTGATCATCAATTATCGTTGCGATTTCAGGAATAGCAGCATTATTGTTCGACATCTTGGGTGTATCATAAGCATCATAGGTATTGGAGGCAGCTGCATTCGAATAAATAATAGCTTCATCGCTGTTTATTCCATTTGAAACCTGTAAACGTAATACTTGTTGTGCAGCATTAGCCGTCGATGGTGCTCTGAATTTATTATTTGTATTGTCCTGATGAACACAATTGGCACTTGAAAATGAGAAAGAATATGCATTATTAGCCAGCAACCAGAAAGCTTGCAAAGGAGGTATTTTTCCTGTCATTTGCAGACCGCTTAAGCTGGTGCCTAATCCACTAGGTAAATTTTCACTATCAAAAACATACCCTCCTGATTTATATGTTCGATACCAATAACTGGCCACTAAATTGGAATTGCCGGCCAAATTGCTAATATCTAAATAAGCAGGAAATGGATTTCCAACCAAATTATAACCGAAATAATTCGTAGTGGAACTAGTTGTCAAATTTACCGGTATTGAACCAGTATTCAGTGCTCCGCTAAATGTCAGTGTTCCATCTGTACTTGGAGTAGAAGTGGAGTTTATTGCAACATATCCAAGAGCAGGTGTAAGTGTTGACGCTTGAGTAGTCCAACCGGCAGAGCCTTTTGATTCGTCATACCAGTCAAAATAGATTGGTTTTGTAGTTGCTGTTGAAGTAGCTATAACTCCAGTCCCTGTTGCCCCTGTTACCGGACTTGAAAGATACCAGTTTCGGCCTCCGGAAATAAATTGAGTAACATTGGTACTGGAAGCTGTTAATGTACCTGAAACATCTTTTAATGTTCCTGTTCCAGCACTTGTTCCATCATTTAAAATATTGAGAGTAGTTGCAGTTATACTTCCTGTAGTTGTCAGTTTTGCATTGGCATTTACAGTAAGTACATTTACTGCGCCTGAAGTTAGATTGGCTGCAGCAAGTGTTTGTTCGGAAGTACCTCCAAAGGCCAATGTACCGGTTGTAGATGTATTAATAGTTCCGGAGCCGGAAATTGAGCCCTTTAATGTCAGAGTATTAGCTCCTGCGGCCAATGCACCTGAAGTTAGAGTAAGCGTTCCTCCTACGGCTAATCCTGACTGCAAGGTTGTGCCATTTGAATTATTTAGGGTCAGATTATTCAGAGTTGAAATATTGGCCGGAATATTTACTCCACTTGATGAACCTCCTATTGAAATAGAAGAAGTTCCATCAGCAACCAGATTAGTTGCTGTACCTGCAATAGCAGGTCCGTATAAGCTAAGTGTGTTGGCGCCAACTGTCAAATTACCGGATGTTAAAGTCAATGTTCCATTGATGGTAGGCGAACCGTTCAGGCTAAATCCTCCGGCGTTGTTTAATTCTAAGTTTGAGAGTGTAGCTCCTGATATTGTCTTGCCACTACCTGTCATACTTATTTTTCCGGCACCACTATGTGTACCAGTTCCAGTAATATTCCCTTTATTTGTTAAAGTATAACCTCCATCAGCAAATGTACCTGATGTTAATGCCAAAGTTCCATTTACAGTTAAGTTAGCCCCTAATGTTACACCGTTAGAATTATTTATTGTTAGGTTGTTAAGTATAGTTGATGATACCGGTAATTCTGAACCAGTAGTAACACCTGATGCTGATCCAGAATATGTTACATTAATACTTGAGGGAAAAGTAATAGCTCCTGTTCCTACAAATCCACCTGTTCCTGCACGGGTAATTGTAGGAGTGCCTGAAGCTGTTCCAATCGTTAATCCGAAAGTGGATTTATCAAAATTACCTGTTCCATTCAAAGTAATATCGCCCTTAACAGTAGTATTAGCAGCAAGTAATATACCAGGATTATTACTACTGCTGTTGTTCAAAATAATAGGTGGCGTTGTTCCACCATTTATTTTGAAGATTTGACTAGCAGATGTTGAAGCATTACCTAATTGTAATGTCCCTCCGGTTATATTAATAGTTCCACCACAAGCAATTCTGAAATCTATTGCTGGACTAGCAGTACTCATAATCTGTATTATAATAGTTCCACCACTAATAGCACAGCTTGAGGTAGGGCCTGTTCCTAAGTCAAAACTACCATAACTATTTGTAGAATTACCCAATGTACATGTTGTAATTGTACCTCCGGTTTGTGTGTATGTTACTATATTATTAGCCCCATTAACTGCAAATCTACCAGCAACGTTTAATGTTCCACCTTCGATAGTTATTACAGCAGTAGTAGATCCACTGCCAATTTTAAGAGCTTGTGTTGACCCAGTACCTATGTTCATGATGCCATCAGTAACTCTTAAATACCCAAGTAAAACGAGTGAATTAGCAGTACCACTTATTGTAAAATTATGGTTATTCAGCCAAATTCCTGTAACTGCAGCAATTGTATAAGCATTAGTGCCCCATAATGTGCTTGACATTGTAAATGTTCCGGATATTTTAAATGTTCCATTTGTCAATATCAACCAACTAGTTGCAGCTACTGGTGTTACAGAGCCTCTAACAGAAAAGTTAGTTGTATTTAATTCTAAAATTGGAGTATAAGAGGTTCCTTTATTTATTGTTATGGAATAAACATCTGTTGTGGTACCAGAACCACCGAAAGTATTGTTTGAACTACCAGTAAAAGTAATTCCAGCACCTGCAGTATTACTATTTGTGCTAAAATCTAAAGTTCCATTATTGGTTAGGTCACCTCCTATTGATAGTGTATGTGTTGTTACAGTTCCTGAACTTGCTGTTCGGAAAGTTGCATTAACTACAATTGATACATTTCCTGCAATAGTTACTGTACGAGCAGTAGTTGTTTCGAATTGTAAGATTCCTGAGTTACCTTGTCCAACAGTGAGACTGTTTATAGTTACATCCTGATTTATCGTTACTGTAGCACCATCAGCAATTGTTACATCATCTCCTGTTCCAGGGAGTATACCTCCACTCCATGTACCTGTATCACTCCAGTTTCCACCAGTAACTGTAGACGTAATCGTATTTGCAAAAGCCTTTCCACTTCCAATCAGTGAAAAAGTAACCATTAAGCCAACCACGAGCCTTCGGTTCATTTTTGTAATTTCTTTTTTCATAACAATTAAATTTAAAAGATTATATTTTAGTATTTAGATAGATTTCGAGGCTGTAAAAATAGATAGTAAAACAATGATAGGATGTTCAAAAAATGACCTAAGATGTAGAAAAATTGACTTGGCTGTATTTTTTATTACAATTTTAGGATTTTATGCGTTAAAATGCTGTTTATAAATATAATACAGCTTGTTTTATTTATCGTGGAAGTACTTTCCGGGTTACGAAAAGCGGGGAAATCACATTAAAAACTTGAAAAAGAAATTGCTGTAATTAATTTTCCACAATTTTGTTACGAAAAGAAAAGTTGAGTTGCTGGAAGTTCTGTCCGGGATATCTGATTCTGTTGCCTTGGTCATAAGCGTTTAGTGCGAAGAAAATGAAAAGGGAGGAGTTGGAATACTAAGTTCCCGAATATTCAAATTTCGTATGACAGAATAATCGTTGCCTCACTTCAATAGAAATCATAGTGGGATCTTAATCACTAACTTAAGTGTGCCTTAAGCGATAATTGAAGACAGTCAATGAAGCTAACTGAAGTCAGGTAAAAATTTAGGAATTTTGAATTAATATTGAAATAGTCAGGTCTACGACCTTTGAATAGCAAGCTATACGATAATCAATTAGCCTCGTATGCTATAATCAATTAGCCTCGTAAGCGATCGTCAATTAGCCTCGTATGCAATCATTGATTAGCCTCGAATGCGATGGTCGATGCTTACAACAAAAAGAATGTAACTGATTGAGGATTTTTTGGGAGTATTTAAATGCTCAAAAACACTTTCCTAAAATCTCCATCATTAATTTGCAGGAAATAAATAGTAGCTGAATTCGTGGGTAGATTGATATTTAATTCAGCTATTTTGCTACCCTGCCAATGTCTGAGTTCAATTCCCTGAGAATTATAGATTGAGACAGTAGAAAGCAGCTGATTTGTAAGCGAGTGAATAGTCAGAATATTATTATGAGTTGTAATCAGGAACTCATTGGGTTTTAGTTCTGAAAGACCTGTTGATGTTTCCTTCCATGTCTCATATTCCAGGCTGGCGAGAATAAAGGGTCCGACTCCTTTTAAATCGTTCGAAACCAGTACACCGGCATCGCTTCCATTCAGATAATAATCTATCGATCCATCTCGGGTGGGGCTGGAGGATGGGCCAAGTCCGGCAGATTTACAAATCTGATTGAATGACAACACTCCATTGGCATCAGCAGTAATAAAATTGGTCAGAATGCCCTGATAGGCCTTAGTGGCTGTGCTCTGATAATCGGTTTTGGAGATGAATCCCAAACGAACAGCTTTGAGCAAGGCGTACGTAAACATGCAGGATGCCGATGCTTCCAGAAAATTATGCGTTCCGTTGGATGTCAGTGTGCCATCGTAGCGCAATAACTGATACCAGCAACCGCTTACAGGGTCTTGCCAGCGCTTAATTCCGGCTGCCACCTGATTCAAAATATCCAGCAGTTCCTGTCGGCGGGCATAATTGGCAGGAAGAATCTCCAGCACATCTACCAAAGCAGCTGCATACCAACCCATACCGCGTCCCCAGAATTCTTTGGAACAGCCTAAAAATGGTGCAGACTGATTCGCCCAAAAAGAATTGGCTTCCGTTGGGGTTGCCGACCAGGCGTGATAATTCAGTTGATAAGTCGGGTCGTAGGTTTTACTGTGAATCAGCACAAACTGATTGACAATGTCGTCGTATGAAGCTCCGTTGTTGAATGTTTTTTCGTAATTAGCATAAAAGCGTGTTCCCATATACAGCCCGTCGAGCCACATTTGATTTGGATAACTACCCTTGTGCCAAAAACCGCCGGCAGCACTGCTATTGGTTCGTGGATGTTTGGTCAGTTGCTTGCGGAGGGTGTCGAGCGCAATTTTATACTGAGTTGATTTCTCAGTATTATAAATTTGCATCAGAAACTGTCCCGGATTGATATTATCGAGCGTATAAGCCGTGAAACTGTAACCTAGAGCTATTTTACCGGAAGTACTTACGACTGCTTTGGCATGGTTTAATGCATAATTGTAATAACTGCTGCCGCTGTATTTATTGTAATATTTCAGCACCGATTCAACAAACAGACCGTTTGGATAATCCCAGGTCAGTATTGTTCCGCTTCGGCTGATCTGTGCATCGACCATACGTTTGGAATAAGGGTCGGTGGCAAAAGCAGCGCATTGAACTATGAAAATTATAAAAATTGTAAGCTTCAGGAGTTTCATTGCTATCGTTATTCTTTTTGTAAAATGTTATCGACCCTGTCGCTTAAAGCGACGGGGTCGATACAATGTTGAGAGAACTTACAGATTTATTTTTTCATAATTTTGACCGATTGCATTTCATCGCCTACCTGCAATTTGCCAATATATAAGCCTTTGTTCAAGGTGCTGAAGTCAATAACTTTCTGATTTGCACCCATGATGAAATGATAGTTTTCTTCAAATACCAGTTTTCCGGTCAGCGAATATACGGATAATTTTCCATTTGCATTATTAGCCGATTTGAATGTCAGGGTAGTCGTTTCATTTACCGGGTTCGGATTGAGCTCGAGGTTCTGAATCAAATCATAAACCGGAATAACAGCGTTCGGAACAGTTGGAGAACAACTACCTGTGCGTGGAGTTTTCTTCACTTCAATGCGATCGAAGTTTGGTCCGCCATTTACTCCTGGTCCTGTGAATTTTACCGAATTAGCACCGGATTTCAGGGAAAGAACAACCGGAGCATAGGCATAAACGTCATACGAACCCGGGTTTGGACAAGCCGGAGTAGCCCAAAGCACTCCGTTTACATATACATTCATCGGGCGATCTTCAATTCCGGAATAAAAGATATTTACATCATAACATCCGGCAGTAGTAACAGGTACATTCAATGTAACAGCTGCATCAGCTGCACCATTTGTAAAGTCAATATATCCGGTTCCGGTAAAGGCATGGTCGGTTTTTGATGTAGCACTCACCAGCGTTCCTGTTTCAGCCTGAATGATATTCCAGTCGGCAGCCACAATGGGAATAAATGTAGCTGTAATGGTTTTATTTCCGTCCATCGTGATGGTGGATGGGTTTGTTCCGCTGGTTAAATCACCACTGTAATCAGAAAAAAGATATCCGGTTGTTGCAATAGCATTTAGTGAAACCACTGTTCCGGCATCATAAACCCCCGTATTTACAGGATTTGTCAAAACAGATCCCGCACCAACTACATTGATTGTTAGGTTATATTGAGCAGTACCGACAAAGTTTGCACTGACAGTTTTGTTTCCATCCATCACAATGGTGGCAATTTTAGACATTGCAGTCATATCACCGCTGAAGCCGGTGAATTTATTATTAGCATCAGCTGTGGCTATCATCGTAACAACCTGCCCTCTTACATAAGGACCGATGGCAGGGTCTAAAGTTACGGTGCCTGAGCCGGTATTATTTACTGTTAGCGTGTATGACGGAATCAGATTAGCACCGGTTTCGAAGCAGCCAATATCTGGTTTCGTTCCGTTGAAAGGAATAGGAGAAATTCCTAAATAGGGAAAATTACTGATAGAAGTACCCGCATCTATTTCTTTTGTGGCTGTTGCAGCTAAATGGCCAAAAGTAATATCGGGCAAACTGCCATTGGCTTTTCGGGCAGCGGTACATTGCGTAAAACCTGTTGCTACATCGGAAATTTGAAAATCGGCGGCAGTGGCAAAGTTACTGGCTTCCGATCCATCTGTTGCTTTCATTACAAAAGTATTCGTTGCAAACACCTGAGTGTTAGTAGTAGAAAAGCCTGTTTTGGTACCGCTTGGCTGAAGTGAAATACAATTTTCAACGGTTACTACTTTTCCGGTAGCCAAAGCAGTCTTAAACATATAATTTCCGGATGCATTGCTGATACTTGTACAATTTATCATGGATAAAGATCCCATATTCCCATTTTGATCAAAGCCTTTATTACTACAGCCAAAAGCAAGACAGTTTATCAAAACCTGATTATGCCGTTGATCAGGCGTTGTACCACTACCACCGGTTTTAAATCCGTTACCATTTCCCGGACCTTTTGTACCATCCTTCAGATAACCGCTTTTAAATACCCAACAGTTTTCCAGTTTAGTAGTCATATCATCGGGCATGGGCGGAACAGCATCCAGACATTTCAGATACCCATCCCAACCGTCATCAGAATTACACCAGGCACGACAACCATAGAAATAATTGCCGGTACCCGGGTCAATCTTTATGGAGAAACCATCTGCATTTCCGTACGAAGTTGCAGGGTCGGCATTGAAGTATGAATCACAGTTAATTATTTTGTTATAAGCTGCAGCACCTTTAGCCTGAAAACCTGCATCGCGGTTTTCGTCGAAGATACAATTTTCGATGATATTATAGTTTCCTCCCTGAATAAGCATCCCGTTATCGCCTGCAGCAAAACACTCAATACCTTTTACATACCAGTAATCACCTGAGATTTGAATGCCCTGATTGCTGTCACCAAGTGCCATCGACGAGAAATCAAGTTTTACTTTTTCGCCCGGGTATGCAAACAGGAAATTCATTTGAGTAGCAGTTCCGGTTTTGGATAGATTCACGCGGGTTGCACAAGTATAGGTACCACCACGTACATAAATCATATCGCCGGGATTGGCCATCATTACAGCTTTATAAACTGTTGCATACGGAGTGGTCAACGTTAAACCATTGTTAGTATCGCTACCGGTTGTGGAAACGTAGAAAATAGCAGCCATGCCTGTTTGTGCTAAAGCAAATAGAAACATGGATACCAAAACAAAGAAGTAAATTCTTTTTTTCATTGGATGTGATTTTAATTATTGATTGTAAGTTGATTCTGCCACAAAATTATAGTTCCTGTAGCTTTTAAGTGTGGAGAAAATGACTTTTTGTGTGTAGGAGTAGGTTATTTATCAAAAATGTAGAAACAAGGTTTGCTGATAATCGATAGTATAGCACAAATAAAGATTCTTATCATATGATAATCGAAAAAATCGTACTACTTCTTGATTCAACAGAAATTTTCACTGTATATGAAATAAAAAAAGGAAACAATATAAATTGTCTCCCTTTTTTTTAAAATTATCTTTATTAATCACTAATCTCTTATCTAACCCTCTCCTTGAGAGAAAACATTAAAAAGAAAATAGTCAAAAAATTAGTTCAAACACTATTCTATATTTGAACTTTTCAGACTTACTTATTTTTTAATTATAAGTTGTTTGATGACAGCTTGGTTGCTAAATACTTCTACCAAATAGCTTCCACTGCTCAGTCCACTCATATCAATGGTTTTTGAATTACCAACTTTTTGTAACATCAGCATACCCGTCAAACTGTAAATCTCAACTTTCTGAACCAAAGCATCTAATGAAATAAATAAACTGTTCATTACCGGATTTGGATACAAACTCACATTTGTTACTATTGAATTTGAAATGCCAGTAATATATGATAGGCTTATATAGTAAAGGTTTGTTGTGTCTCCTTTAGTAATTGTATGAAGACCGGCAGAAATATTTACGGTTACAACTCCTGCTACAGCCGTATAAGCCACTCCATCAACTTTGACAGTTTTGACAAATGTTGCATCAAATACCATTATCAGACTGCCTGCCTGTGTAGCAGTAAAAGTAATACTTGTTGCTGATTCCATTTTCAAACATGCAGTTAAGTTCAAACCATTATATGAAACGTTTCCTGCAGTTGAATTCATATTTCCAGAAATGGTATAGAAAGTACTTGTTTTGCCGGATGTTGTAAAGTTCTGAACCATATTTGCAGCAGGACTAACTGTGATTGTTCCCGAGTTAGTTACAGCTGTGCCAAC
>JBAWXD010000118.1:0-11375 GCA_037144275.1 Paludibacter sp.
GATAGTAGCCCCCGAAATCCCCCGAAGGAGGACTTTTAGAGCGTGAGATAAATGGATTTAGTAAAAATATCAACTAACAAATAATTAGTGTCTATTAACGATTCGTATATTTGTTAGTTAGGAGTTTATAGAAACTGAATCCCGTTTTCAATTGAAGGCGGGATTTTTTCTTTTATGTGTAAATCTGAAAATATTAGTACATTTGCATTCATTACTAACAAAACAAAACAAAACATTATGAAACAATTTGGAGAAACAGTTCCTGGTTATAATATACCGGTACTAAACGAACGCGAAATCAGAGCAGCAGCAGGCATACTCTTTTTATTTGTATTTATGGCTATTCAGCGGGTAATCTATACCGGCGATTTTTTAATGATTAAGTATTTTGTACTTATTTTTTTGTTGGATTTCATAATCAGGGTTTTAATCAGTCCGAAATACTCGCCTACCTTGATTATCGGCAGAATGATAGTCAGTCGTCAGACACCTGAATACGTGGGAGCTGCACAAAAAAAGTTTGCCTGGATAATCGGTTTGGTGCTGGCAGTATCTATGCTTGTTTTATTAGTACTTATGAATACTAAAAGCCCTGTAACCGGAATTATCTGCCTGATTTGTCAGATTTTCCTGTTCTTCGAATCCGTTTTTGGTATATGTCTGGGTTGTTTGTTTTACAATATGTTCTACAAAGAAAAAGCCCAACACTGTCCCGGCGAAGTGTGCGAACGCAAAGACAAACAAGCCATCCAACGCGTATCATGGACTCAGGTACTTATCGTGATTGCCTTTGTGGCTTTAGCTGTTGTAACTTTCATGCTGTGTAAAGCTAATTTCAATCAGGCACCGGTAAATCTGTTCCGATAGTTTTTTTTTTGAAAACGCTAATCCCATCTTCAAGTCTGAAGGTGGGATTTCTTTTGTAATGAATTGAAAGCGTTGTATCTAACCAGTCTCAAAGCTAATTATAAAAGGATAAAATTAAGTTTTAAAATTCTTCTGCATTTAAATATTTAATTGTAAAAATATCTTTATATTTGCATTCACAAAATTCAAAAAAAAGGATTTAAATGAAAAAAATTATTATCGTTCTAATTACTGTGATTTTAGCACTCCCAGTAGATTTATTTTCACAAAATCAATCAGATTCGCTGGTATCGTTTTCAGGTATTAAGTTTCATTCGGAGTTTGAACAGCAAGCTTTAAAGAGCTATATTCAGAATAAAAAAGACACCTTCAATTTATTCCTGGCAATTGATGAAAACATGACAACGGAAATTGCAAGTGGTTATAGATTCATCTTCAACAAAGTAATTGCAGAATTATTCAAACAAAAAATTGAAACAAAAAACCCGGAACGGAAAATCAGGATGCTATACTCAACGCTACACAATAAGTTCCTGAAGAAATACAATGAAAATGAATATTTTCCATTCATTTTCAAGGAAGGAACTTATAATTGTGTAAGCGCTTCCCTCCTGTTTTCCTTGGTTTTTGACCAACTTAAAATACCTTATAAAGTTATGGCATCTAAAAGTCATATCTATTTGATAGCCAATCCCGGTAACAATTCAATTGTAATAGAAACAACAAACCCTGCCTTTGAAAATAGCATTTTTAATGGAGATTTTAAAGAACAATATGTTACTAATTTACGCAAATCGAAGCTAATCAGTGAGGACGACTTTAAAAGTAAATCCATTGAAGAAATTTTCGCCACTAGATTTAACGAATTAACTGAAGTAAAAGTGAGCAATCTTCCCGGATTTCAATACTACAATATGGCTTTGACAAAAGCGGTTGATCAGGACATTGACAAAGCATATGATTTAGCTCAAAAGGCCTATTATTTTTATCCTGACCAACAGGTGAAAACTTTATTTTACTCTGCTTTGGCCTATAAACTAAACAAATGCGAATTCAACAAAATGGAAGATGTTGATTTATTAACTCAATATGCAAAACTTGACCCTTCCAATACAAATCAGATTACAAGAATATTTGATGTCATGTTGGCCAAAAATCTACAATACACCGACCGATCCAAAAATATAGAATCCTATTATCAGCGGCTTAAATCACAAATTTCAAACCAAAGCATTTTGGAAGAAATAGGGTTTAATTATTATATGACCCGGGCATACAGTAAAAAGTATGATTTAAGCGGTTCAGCCTATTTCGCACGTCAGGCTTTGAAATTCAAACCAAATCATAAAGATGCCATATCACTGTTTGAAGCCTGTCTTCAAAATGATCTTCAAGGTACTGATATAAGTGTTTCGTATCTTGACAGTCTTAATTCATATGATAAGGAGCTAAATAACGAAGATCTTTCCTCAATTATAAGCGAACATAAAAATCTGTTATACCTGAAAATTGCAAAGAGAGCTTTCAGTAATAAAAATATAGTTGAAGGTGAAAAGTATCTCAGTATATTTGAAAACAACTTCAAATTACCATTTAAAAAACCAGACATGAAATATACTCTCGAAAATGCTTACTACGAATATGCCGCTTATTATGCTCATAAAAAAAACAAAGCAATGGTTGAAAAAATAATCAGCAGAGGGTTGAAACTAGTTCCAAACAGTAATATGATACAATCAGCTAGAGATAATTATCCGATAAGAGTAATCACAAAAATGCAGGTTGTGAGAAATTAGACCCGATTTATCATTAATAATTAACAGTCATCAGTTCTCATTGACAGTAAGTTGAAAATAATAGTGGGGGTAAGACTTTGAGTTGTACTTCCACTATTATTATGACATACCGGGAAATAATTGAACGATTCTGGTTCACGCGTACGACAAAAAACATGTCAAATAACTCCGCTAGTTATTTATAGTTCCTTATGCCTTTATGAAATCATGAGTAAGAGTTAACAATTCATGCAAATAGTGAGCTCGATTTTTTTAATTTTGCAAGTATTTTATTTATGCAAAAAGTCAACAAATACGGTTCAATAATTGTTATATTAGTACTTAAATATGATTAAATCACTTAATTAGAGGAGGTATAACCATGACAACATCAAAACCATTTGCTATTACCATCAGCCGTCAATTAGGAGCCGGTGGTGCATTTGTTGGACAACAACTTGCCAATAAGCTGAGTATCTTTTTTGCTGACCGTGACATCCTTCGTGATGCGGCCAATCTACTTTCAAGCTATGAAGAAAACCTTGAGTCGCGCGAAGAAAAATTGCTTTCATTCTGGCAATCATTTCTGAAATCGTCTCCCCAATCCGATCTTATTACTGTGCCTTCTGTATCTCCGGCTTTGGAGTATACCGATCAGGAATTATTCGATACAGAAGCTGAGATAATTAAAAAAATTGTTCAGGAACAACCTGCTGTTATTTTAGGGCGTTGCGGGCATTACATTCTGCGTGACGAACCTAATCATATCAGCATTTTCTTACATGCTGAAAAGGATTTCAGAATAAATCGTATTCAGAAATTATATAATGTGCCAACCGATGTGGCCACAAAAATGGTCGAAAAATCAGACAAAGACAGAGCTGCCTTTTGTAAGACATTTACCCATAAAGAATGGCTGAACGCTACTAATTACGACCTATCGATTGACACCGCTAAGATTAAGTTAGAACAAGCCGTTGAACTTATTCTGGAGTATGTCAAACTTCATCCATAATTATTGATTTTTCTAAACAAATGATATAAAAGTCCTTGTTGGTGCTAGAGAATACAACCGGCTGAATTTCAATACAGAGATTCAGCCGGTTTGCTGTATAATTTCAACATAGAAAGTCAAAAGTAATCTGACAGGTGGTTATAATCTTCATATTATCTGAGTATTACACTAAACTTTCGGGATAATAACAGTAATAATTTTCAAGTAAGCCAAATAAATGCTAATTTTGTGGCGCTTTAGGTCGAAATTAACTGATCATTATCTGGTTAGTGAAAAAACAAAAATGAGAAAAATACTTCTGAGCATAATTTTCCTTTTGATTCTTAGCAGAGTTTTTGCATTGAATCCCGACAGCATATCTACTGTATATGCCGATGGTGAGTTTGTAACTCAGTATCAGATGACTGTAAAAGTGCCAACGAAAATTACAAATGAAGTAAGCGATTATCTGGTAAGTGATTTTCATAACTCGCCCATTAATCTGTTTAACTGGGCTTTGAAGGATTTGGGACTTCAAAATAAAAACAATGAACTGATTATTGTTTTTAAATCGTCGACAAACGACGACAAAACCACTGTTACTCATGGAGTTTTTGATATAGTTGTACCGGGCATTATTACATTCAGTGGCATTAAGGTTGATGCCAGAGTTATGAAAACAAGGTACACAAAGGGAGATACCAGAGTAACTGCCAATATTATGTATTCCAGTATGTTGATGAAAAACGCATTGGGAACTATAACGTTTATACCGCAATCGAATAATGAACAATTACTGGTTACTAATGTTAAGATTCAATTTGGTTGGTTCTTTAATATATTTATTACCAAAAAGCGATATAAAAGTATTGTTGAATGGAGAATTAAAAAATTTACTGATAATATCCGGAATGAATGCATAAGAAGGCAAAACATTGAACTGGCAAAACCGGCTTTACTAAACACAAGAAAATAATAAATCGGGAACGAAAAAAAATGTATAAAGGCACGGTATTAATAATAGTATTCCTTTCGGTAATGAGCACATTAAGTGCTTCGCCTGTTGATTCTATATCAACAACTTACAAAGATGGTGGATTCACAACCTATAGTCAGGTTTGGGTGAATGCTTCTGATACTATTTGTAACGCAGTTTCGAAAGACTATGACTATCAGATGCGTTACAATTTGGATGGACTTTTTCCCTGGGCACTGAAAGGGATGAATCTGAGAAAAGAAAAAAATGAATTGATGATGTTTTATTTCAAATCTACCTCATTCAACAAGGAAACCAGCGTTTTACGCGGAATTGGCGATGTAGTTGTTCCCGGCGTGATAACTATTCCGAATATTTATGTCGACTGCAAACTTACCGGCAGGCCCAATAGCAGCGGAAGAAACACTGTTTATCTGAATCTACTCAGTTCAAATGGTTTCATTCGGAACATGAATAATTCCTTTTCAATTATTCCGACCAAAACTAAAGGCAACTGGTTTGTGCTGGAAACACATGTCAAATTTGGGTGGTTTTTTAATATCTTTATTACCCAAAATCGCTTTAAAATCATTATGGAATGGCGTCTGAAACGCTTTATTCATAATCTGAAAGACGAAGCGGAACGGAGAGAGAAAAACAGCGGCAAGCGCTAAACAGTTAGCAGCAAATAAATCCTATACAAATAAGCAACTCAACATACCCAATGGCTGAAAAATCACTTTTAGAAAAACTTGAAGGACTACAACATAAATTTGAAGAAATTTCGACCTTGATTACCGACCCATCTGTTATTTCGGATCAGAAACGCTATGTGAAACTGAACAAGGAATATCACGACTTAGAAAAAATTCTTTCTGCAAAAAATGAATACGAACTGGCATTAGGACACCTAGCTGAAGCTAAAGAACTACTCGACAGTGAAACTGACCCTGAAATGCGCGAAATGGCAAAAGCGGAAGTGGATGAAATAGAGCCCAGGATTCCTGAAATGGAAGAAAACATTAAACTGTTGCTGATTCCTGCCGATCCTGAAGATAATAAGAATGCGATTGTCGAAATTCGTGGTGGAACAGGTGGAGATGAAGCAGCTATTTTTGCCGGTGATTTATTTAAAATGTACACAAAATACTGCGAAACTAAAAGCTGGAAAATGGAAATCACCAATATCAGCGAAGGTACTTCGGGTGGTTACAAAGAAATTATCTTTACTCTTTCGGGTGAAAACGTGTATGGAACTATGAAATATGAATCGGGCGTACATCGGGTTCAACGTGTGCCACAAACCGAAACCCAGGGACGAGTTCATACATCGGCTGCAACAGTGGCTGTTTTGCCTGAAATGGAAGAATTTGATTATGAATTGAAAGAATCGGATGTACGGGTTGATACCTTTTGTTCGTCAGGTGCCGGAGGACAGTCGGTAAATACTACTTATTCGGCTATTCGTCTGGTGCATATTCCCACAGGTACAACCGTTCAATGTCAGGATGAAAAATCACAACATAAGAACAAAGCGAAAGCTATGAATGAACTTCGCTCACGTTTGTATGCCATCGAACATCAAAAATACCTTGACGAAATTGGTTCGAAGCGTAAAACTATGGTTTCTACCGGCGACCGATCAGCTAAAATCCGGACCTATAATTATCCGCAGGGACGTATCACTGACCATCGAATCAATTTCACTATTTATAACCTTTCAGCATTTATGAACGGAGACATACAAAGCGTAATCGACAACCTGATAGTGGCTGAAAACTCCGAACGCTTGAAGGAAAGTGAACTCTAAAAAAATAGGATTGTGAAAGCAAAAATTATTTTACTGTTTTTACTCTGTGCTTCAATTTCAACTCTTGATGCTGCTAATGATATTTTGTCTAAACTTCATTTTAATTTTTCAGTCGGTGCTGGTTATCTAACTGTTCAATCAGCAGTAGACCCTTCCAATATAAATGCTGTTAATTTGACCAAATATATCGAAAAATTACATTCTGAGTTCAATCCTCAAGTCGATATATTATATTTCCCACAAAAAAATACCGGTTATGGCTTGAAATATAATTTCTATAGTTATTCTTCTCAAGGACAAGACTTTATATTCAGTTCGGGCGATGGAATTCATAATATTGTAGGTGATATGGCCGAAAAAGATTTTGTAAATTTTATTGGACCAACTATTATGTTTGTAAGTAATTCTGCACCTGACAATCCATTGAAATTCTTCCTGCAATATTCGTTGGGATATGTCTCGTACCGAAGCGAAACTACGATGGCTGAAACCAATTTACTAATAACAGGTGAGAGTTTTGGTACATCAATGGATGCGGGCTTTCATTATTATTTAACTAAAAATCTTTCGTTAGGGTTAAAAGCAACCCTTTTCTACTCTACTGTTTCAAATATTGAAATATTTGACGGCATAAACAAGGAGTTTAAGACATTAGATAAATATAACAGCATCAACAATAGCAGTGTTGGTTTATCAGCCTCAATTTCATATATATTTTCACATAAAAAATAGTATTTATGAGAAAATTATCTGAAATAGTTCTGTACATTTTTCTTGTTGTGGGTTTCTATGGATGCAACAACGACTTTCTGAATTCGAATTTTAGTTTGATTTTTAAAAACACCCTTGTTTCAAGCGATTCACTGACTCTGTATTACAATCAAACCACAGGATCATATACTATGACAGTGAAAAATGCAGGAGAAACAGCTGCTTATCGAATCAGAAAATATCCCGATAATATACAATTCAACAGTTTAAAAGGAAACCTCCAAAACAATGTCCTTGCTCTCAATTTCATATGCACAAACCGATTTACGGATCCCTCTTTTGACCCTACAAAATTAGGTGAAATCGTTGTGGAAGTTGAAGATTTCGGCTATGTGATAATACCTGTAAACTACTTTTTCACGGGTGGTGCGGAACTTAAAATCAATAAAACCCTCATCGATTTTGGAACTACAGGAACACTCGATTCGGTTGAAATTGCTACTGTTTGGATGACTAAACTTATATACAAAATAATTGAAATACCCGATTGGATCAGTATCAACGACAGTGATAAAAGTGGAGGTTTATCGTTTTATGCAAAAAAACAAATCAAAATAACCTGCGACCGAACCGGAAAACCGGGTGGTTTATACGAAGGTAATATTGTAGTCCAAACGAATGATCCAAACCAATTGTTTTTGAATATAACAGTGAAAATGCGACCGCTTATAAACCCTGATGAGCTGCAGCCGATAGAAGGAACTGTTGCTGATTGTGAGTATATTAAGTCTGAAAATAAATTGTTTATTGCTACAAAATCGCCAGACAGAGTATTAATTATTTCAACAGATAATGGTACCAAACAGCAAATTGATTTAAACCATTCACCCAATTGTATCAGTCTATCAGAAGATGGTCAACAGCTTTTTGTGTGTTCAAATGGATATGTTGATAAAATTATTATTAACTCGCTATCTATCGCAAAATCTTACACTGTAAAAGTAAACGTCGGTGATATTGTTTATGGTGAAAATAATTATTGTTATTTAATAGTTAAAAATGAAAGTGAATTTAGTACTACTTCAAATGCTGCATTTCGCTATTTTAATATGAGTGATGGAATTCTTTTTACTGCTCAAAACTATGATATTTACACAGGTTCCAATATATTAAAATTAAAAGGAAAACCCTATCTTATTGGCACCCGACCATATACAAGTCCAAATGGTGTGGCACTTTTTTCAATCAATGATATTCCTATAAAAATATCGTATTGGCATGATAGCTTTGGAGCAAGATTATGGCCTTCAGAAAATGGAATTTTACTTTTTGGAACCAACAGCAGCATTATTCAAGCTCCTGACAATAGCACTGGAACAAGTATTACGTCATATGGAAAACTAACTGACGGTATCAATTCATATTCTTATAATCTGGGTTGGATTGATCTTTGTCCAAACACTAAAAGCATTTGGGCAATCAGACCGGATTATACAAAAACAGACTATTCCGATATTGTTGAATATGATGACACGAATTATAAACAAAAACGTGTGCTGATTTATAGCACCGATTACCTGACCACCATTAATGGAATAAACGCATTTTACAAAACTGTGCCCTATTTTCTTTTTAGTAATAAAACAGGTACTAAATTATTTGCAATTATGAATTTAGGAAAATCGTATAATGCGAACCAATGGAGTATACAAACAATAAATTTAGCAAAATGACCAAACAAGAATTATTTGAAAACATACAGCGCAAAAAATCATTTTTGTGCGTTGGATTAGACACGGATGCAACAAAGATTCCAGAAATGCTATACGATGAATCGGACGATGCTATTTTTGATTTCAATAAAGCTATAATTGACGCAACAGCTGATTTATGTGTGGCCTACAAACCAAATCTTGCTTTTTACGAAAGCCTTGGCCTGGAAGGCTGGGAAGTGCTGGAGCGCACCGTCGATTATATTCGTGAAAATTATCCCGACCAATTTATCATTGCTGATGCCAAGCGTGGCGATATTGGTAACACATCGGCTATGTATGCCCGTACATTCTTTGGAAATATGGATTTTGACTCGGTAACCGTTGCACCTTACATGGGTGAAGATTCCGTTACTCCGTTCCTTACTTACGAAGGTAAATGGGTAACCTTGCTGGCTTTGACATCGAACAAAGGTGCTTACGATTTTCAGTTTATGAAAGATGCTGAAACGGGAGAACGATTGTTTGAGAAAGTGCTTAAAACTTCGCTTAACTGGGGAACTGACGAAAATATGATGTATGTGGTGGGGGCTACAAAAGCCGAAATGTTGACTGAAATTCGCGCGATTATTCCTGAGCATTTTCTTCTTGTTCCAGGCGTTGGTGCGCAGGGTGGAAGTCTACAGGAAGTAGCTAAATACGGATTGAATAGTAGGTGTGGATTGCTTGTAAACTCTTCACGTCAAATAATATATGCATCATCAGAAAAAGATTTTGCACAAGCTGCCAGAAAAGAAGCAATGAAGATTCAGACTGAAATGGAAGAAATACTTCAAAAAGCGCAGTTAATTCATTGAGGGATTTTCCATTATTACTATGAATTTTCCCAACTAAAATCCAAAAACCGGAAAACTTTACTTGGACTTCAACAAATCTTCGAGTTTAATCAGTTCGTCGCGAAGTTGAGCTGCTTCCAAAAATTCCAACTTTTTGGCAGCCTCCTGCATAGCTTTTTTTGTTTTGGCAATGGCTTTTTCAAGAGCAGGTTTACTCATATATTGTACAACCGGATCGGCAGCAATAGCTTGTGAAGTATCCGGTTCGATATACGCATTTGGATCAACATTAGCAAAGGAATTTCGCTCACCTTTATAAATTGCCGTCGGCGTAATGCCATGTAATTCATTGTATGCCAATTGTTTTTCTCGTCGCCGATTGGTTTCCGAAATGGTTTTAGCCATACTGGCAGTAATTTTATCGGCATACATAATCACTCGTCCGTTTAGGTTTCGGGCTGCACGGCCTGCCGTTTGTGTAAGTGATCGGTGTGAACGCAAAAAACCTTCTTTATCGGCATCCAATATTGCCACCAGCGAAACTTCCGGCAAATCCAATCCCTCCCGCAGAAGGTTAACACCAATCAGCACATCATAAATACCCCGACGTAAGTCTTCCAGAATCTGAACCCTATCCAACGTATCCACATCGGAGTGAATATAATTACAGCGTATGTTCATTTTAGCCAGATAATCGGTCAGTTCCTCTGCCATACGTTTGGTAAGCGTGGTAATCAACGTGCGTTCGTTTTTTTCAGTCCGCTGTGTAATTTCTTCCAGTAAATCGTCTATCTGATTCAGACTTGGACGTACGTCAATTATTGGATCGAGTAATCCGGTTGGACGAATCAACTGATCCACCACAATGCCTTCGCATTTGTTCAACTCATAATCGGCCGGTGTAGCACTCACATAGATTGTTTGTGGAGCAATTTCCTCAAATTCTTCAAACTTCAACGGGCGATTATCTTTGGCCGATGGCAGGCGGAAACCATATTCCACCAGATTCAGCTTTCGGGCTGCATCGCCTCCAAACATGGCATGAATCTGCGAAATCGTCACGTGACTTTCGTCAATCACCATCAAAAAATCTTTCGGGAAATAGTCAAGTAAACAGAATGGGCGACTTCCGGCAACTCGACCATCGAAATAACGGGAATAATTCTCAATACCAGAGCAATAGCCAAGTTCTTTAATCATTTCCAAATCATATTTCACCCGTTCGTAAATACGTTTAGCCTCGTAATGTTTATCAATAGAACGGAAATAATCCACCTGACGAGCCAAATCCACTTCGATATGATTAATAGCTTGTGCAATGCGTTCTTTAGTAGTTACAAAAATACTGGCAGGATAAATTTTATAGGCATCAAATGAACCGATTACGTTGAAATTCAGTGGATCGACAGTCAAAATTTCTTCAATTTCATTGCCCCAAAACACGACGCGAAGCACAAAGTCGGAATACGCCAAAAAAATATCTACCGTATCACCCTTCACTCTGAAATTACCCCGATTCAGTTCTATTTCGTTTCGGGTGTATAAACAATCAACCAGATTTCGCAAAAAATCATTTCGCACAATTTTCTGACCCCGTAGAATTTCAATAACATTGCTTGTAAAATCTTCCGGATTACCAATTCCATACAGACAAGAAACGGATGAAACTACTAACACGTCTCTCCTACACGATA
>JBAWXD010000119.1:0-11255 GCA_037144275.1 Paludibacter sp.
CTAAACCCTATAGTAAGATTTTTTTTCTCTTTCCCCCAAGTTACTGCTGCGTTAGGACACACTAAATAAATATCAAAGTTGTCAAAGTAACCCGAAGTTCCGAATAAAGAACTAACAGAATAATGTAGATTTTCATTATTTGTTTTAAAACTATATCGGACAGTTGCTGCAAAGGGACTGGCTATCCATGCAGAAAGAATACCAACAGACAAATTATCAGTGAGTGCAAAATGAGCTTCCGGCCCCAACAAAGATAAAAGCCCATAGTTTGTCCCTTTTTTAAATGGTAAGGCATTTGACGAGAAAATATACATTGTTGAGAAAGAATTATCTTCAACATCTTGAATGTTAATTATTGGTTTTACATCTTCTTTTTTTTCAATACTTTTAATCTCTGACTTTTGAATATAGATTTTCCCTACATTTTCGGTATTTAAGAATATTTCATGACCATCATCACTTAATATCTCACCTACATATTCCAGATTATTTAGTTTGGTAACCAGATAAAGTTGTTTGGTTTTTGTACTGTCAGATTGTTGAATTTGAGCAGAAACAATGTTAGTTCCGCTATGAGTTTGTGCTTTTACTCCACAGGCAATATAAAGAATCAAGAATAAGATTACTTTGCTGATTGTTTTCATAATGGTTTTATTTAATGGTTTATAAACTATACAATTATTCACTGTAAATCATCTATAATTTTATTATTATTCTTTCTCCCAGTGTTTTTGAGAGTTGCTTTTTGACGTTTTCCAACTGATCCCAATCTTGCATTATTTTGCTAAACAATTCTGTATCTTTCGAATCATTTGCAGCCTTTAATTCAATCAGTTTTTGTTTAATCATGTCCAGAATCAAACTATTTTTAAATTCATAAACCACACGGGGAACCAATTCGATCAAACGTTCAGCATCTGATTCAATTTTTTTGATTTTAGAATGTATTTTACTGAGTGTGTATTTTTCGGAAATCAAATCGGCAGTCAGCAAACTGATTTGGCTGTTAGGATGATAGAGGAAAAATCGTTCAGCTTCAAAACCCACTTGCTTGTGCTGCAATTTATATTCTTCAAGCATCAACACATGTATTTCATTGTAAAAAAGCAATTTATCCCGTTCTAACTCTTCCAAAATAAAATCACCGACAGTAACAGGAATTGTCTCTTCTTTGTCGGCAAAACAGAAAACAACTTCGCCATGCTTTACCAGAATTTGCAGAATATTCCGTTCCTGGTCTTCAAATTTTGAAGACGAAGTGATACGGGTTACTGAATTATCACCCTCTTCTGACTGAGGCATATCGGCATTTTCGGGCTGACGGCGGGTGGCCAGTTTTTCGTTTTCCGAATTCTTAAGCTTATTGATTTCGTAGTAGAGCATTTGCTCGTCGACGTTCAACAGCGTGCTACATTCCTTCACATATTCGCCCCGAATAGCGGTATTTGGAATAATGGAAATGCTACGCACGATGTCCAGCACTAATCCGGCACGTTTCACAGGATCATTACCGGCATCGTTAAGCAATAGATTGGTTTTGAAACGGATAAAATCGGATGCATTGCGCTCCACGTATTCAATAAAATCGGAAGCATTAGTTTTACGGGCAAATGAATCGGGATCATCTCCATCGGGCAACAACAATACTTTGATGTTTAACCCCTCTTCCAGTAATAAGTCAATTCCGCGAATAGATGCCTTTATTCCAGCCGCATCACCATCATAAATCACCGTTACATTTTCGGTAAAACGGTGGATCAGTCGAATTTGACCGGGTGTAAGGGAGGTCCCCGACGAAGCTACCACATTTTCGATGCCGCTTTGATGCATCGAAATAACATCGGTATAACCTTCCACCAGAAAGCAACGTTCTTGTTTGACAATGGCTTGCTTGGAAAAATAAATACCGTATAACTCGTTGCTTTTGTGATAAATTTCCGATTCGGGCGAGTTGACGTACTTGGCCATTTTGTCGTCCTTTTTCAGGATACGACCACCAAAAGCCACCACTTTGCCCGACAAAGAATGAACCGGAAACATCACACGACCACGAAAACGGTCGGTGGTTTGTCCGCTTTCGTTCTCAAGCGTAAGGCCCGTTTTTACTAAGTATTCCTTATTGTATCCGGCTTTTAGAGCGGCCAGTGTAAAGGCATCCCGCTGTTCAAGGCTGTACCCGAGTTGGAATTTTTGTACTATATCGTCACGAAATCCACGTTCGCGGAAGTAAGCAAGGCCAATGGATTTTCCATCAATATGGTTGTGAAGTGTGGAAGTAAAGTGTTTTTGTGCAAATTCATTGACCAGAAACATCGATTCACGATCGTTGCGGACAGCCATTTCCTCCGGCGAAAGTTCGCGTTCCTGCACCTCAATATGATACTTTCGCGCAAGGTATTTTAGCGCATCGGTATAGTTGAGCTGCTCGTGCTCCATGATAAAATGCACCGAGTTACCACCTTTTCCGCAACCAAAACATTTGAAAATACCCTTGGCCGGAGAAACCGTAAACGAAGGCGTTTTTTCGCCATGAAACGGACACAAACCAAGCAGATTTACCCCGCGTTTACGCAGGGTAACATAATCGCCCACCACATCCTGTATCTGCGCGGCTTCGGTTATTCGGTCTATGGTAGCTTGGTCAATCATTTGCCCCTAACCCCCTAAAAGGGGGAATTTGGATTAGTGAATTTTGGATTACAAAACTACGGATTTTATTTCGGAAAATAGGTAAAAGGGGGATTAAAAAAACGGCTGAACTTCGTTTATGAGAAGATTCAACCGTGTATCGGTTATTGATTATTGTTTTGGTCGTTCAATTTAAACTTAAATCTAAATTGATACTTTAATACTTTGTTCACCTACACGAATAAAATAGATACCATTCGTAGGAACGTTTATAGTTACACTGTTATTATACGTTTTTTGGTTGAGAATTATAGAACCATTAGCCGTTATAACAGTTAGGGTCTCACCAATTTTATAACCGACTATAGTTATTTGTTTGTTAGTGATAGCCACTTTTAGATTTGATGAAATAACAGATTTAACATCTAAATTTAACACCTCAATAATATTATAAAAATTATACCAAACATCAGCTTGTTCATAAGCACTTTTAGCCCCAAAAGGGACATATAAAAATATCTGTGGCAGATATATTCCAATAAATGAACTTGGAGAAGCTATTGGGGGAGTCATTGAAATAATATCAATTTCGTTTATGCCATTATAGCCAAATGCATAGTCTCCAATAGTAATATTTGTCGAATTAATCAAGATTTTATTTAAACCACAAATATAAAAAGCGTATTTGCCAATGGAAGTTACTGTTGAAGGGATTGTAATCTCAATAATACCACAATTATTAAAAGCATAATCTCCAATGGCTGTCAATGTTTTTGGAAATTGAAAATAAAGTAAATACTTACCTGTAGAATTATTATAAAAAGCATTACTTGGAATTGTGTTTGCCGGATAATCATAGGTATTTCCAGGTCCCAGAGTTCCTAGTTTTCCTGAATATGGACTTATTATTGTTTCGTTTAAATCAATAGAATTCAATTTTGGCATTTTATTACGCATTGTCAAAAAGTCACGGGCATCAATTGTACCACTTAAGGTAAGGTTAGTTACAGTGGCTAATTCATCTGCGGATAAAGTAGTTGATAAAGTTCCGGCGGTTAATTGCAATGATTTGGAAACTTGTGCATTAAGAAGAATGACAATGCATGAGACTGTAAAAGTGAGTAATACTTTTTTCATAAGAATATTGTTTTTGTTAATCTATATGCATTTGCAAATATAATCATTTTTAATTAAAAAATAATCCATGAAACATAAAAAGATATTTATTAATATTACTTGTTTTTGAGAAAAACCTTAATTAATACATTTAACTAACTGCTTTCACCCCCTTTTATTTTCTTCCAAAAAAAACGTATCTTTGCGCTCTATTATTCGTTTATAGCGAAGCTTCGTTTATGTTACGACAACAGTTACAGCAAAAATTACAACAGAAACTTTCGCCTGCGCAGATTCAGGTAATAAAGATGCTCGAAGTGCCTACTTTGGAGCTGGAGGAGCGCATCCGTCAGGAACTGGAGGAAAATCCGGCCTTGGAAGAAGGGGCTGAATCGGAGAAAGAGACTGAGGAGATGGATGATTTGAGCATTGACGACGGCGGCAACAATGATGATTTTGACCCCGAAGAATACATGGCCGATGACGATATACCCGACTATAAACTGAAAGCGAATAATACGTCCAAAGACGACAAATACGAAGATATTCCGTTTTCGGTGGGTATGACTTTTCATGAGTTTCTGGAAGATCAGGTGGGTTTACTTAAGGTCACGGAACAGGAACGTCTGTTGATTGAATATGTAATTGGTAATATCGACGACGAAGGCTATTTGCGGCGCACTCCCGAAGCCATGGTGGATGATATTGTGTTTCAGGCAGGAGTGCAAACCACTGACGAAGAGATGTATCGCATCATAGAACTGGTTCGACAGTTAGATCCCGCAGGAGTGGGCGCTTCCAATTTGCAGGAATGCCTTTTGTTTCAACTAAAACGAAAAGAAGCCAGTAATTCTGTAGAACTGGCTATCCGATTGATAAAAGAATATTTCGAGGAATTTTCCAAAAAACATTACGATAAAATTCAGCGCGGCCTGGAAATGGACGACGAAAAGCTGAAAAAGGTAATGAATGAGATTATTCATCTGAACCCCAAACCCGGAAATGCTTGGGGTGGAAATATTTTGGAAAAATCAATGACGACTATTGTTCCGGATTTTATTCTGGAAAACGATGAAGGTCAGCTATCAGTTTCGCTGAATAACAGCAATGTACCTGAGTTGCGGGTAAACAGCACTTACAACGAAATGTTTCAGGATTATGCCGGTAACAAGCAGAATCAAAGCCGCGAAATGAAAGATGCAGTCATGTTTGTAAAACAAAAGATTGACTCCGCGCGTTGGTTTATAGACGCTATCAAACAGCGACAACAAACCTTGCTCACAACCATGATTGCGATAGTGAATTTTCAACGTCAGTTCTTTATCGAAGGCGATGATACCTACATGAAACCAATGATTCTGAAAGATATTGCCGACCGTACCGGATACGATATTTCGACCATTTCGCGTGTAAGCAACAGCAAGTATATTCAAACAGAATTTGGAATCTTTCCGGTGAAGTACTTTTTCTCGGAATCGATGACGAACGACTCAGGCGAAGAGGTTTCGACCCGCGAAATAAAGAAAATCCTGCAAGATTGCATTGATGCTGAAGAAAAGCGTAAGCCACTCAACGATGAAACGCTGGCAGAAGTGCTGAAAACAAAAGGTTATATCGTGGCCCGCCGTACCGTTGCTAAATACCGGGAACAATTGAATATTCCGGTGGCACGAATGAGGAAAGAGATTTAGATTATAAGCCCCCTAAATCCCCCTTGGGGGACTTAAAGACTTTTTCTCGTTAAAAATAAAAATATGAATACAATAAAAAATGATAGTTCTAACTTCAAGTCCCCCAAGGGGGATTTAGGGGGCTGGTTTTTCAACATTATATCCCTGGTGTTTCAACCCTTGTTGATGCCTACTTATGCCATGATTCTGTTGATGAACATGGATATTTTCTCCCCACTTGCTTTATTCTGGCGAGGGGTGGCTATCGTTGGAACGATGCTTTTCACTGGAGTTTTTCCTGCAATTCCAATTTTATTAATGATGAAACGCGGTGAAATAAACGATTTGTTTATTTCCAAGAAAGAAGAGCGCACTATGCCCTATCTTTTCTCATTTATGGCTTATGTTTTCTGGGCGCTTTTTATGTGGCGGACACTTCAGTTCCCTATGTTTATTGTTGCCATGGGAATGGGTTCAGCTGCCTCGATTTTTGTAATTGTTTTGATCAATCTAAGATGGAAAATAAGCGCTCATGCCGCGGGAATGGGTGGTTTTTGCGCATCCATTTTCGGGGTTTGCTACCGCACAGCGATAAATCCTGTTTGGCTTTTCGTAGCAGTGCTTTGTATTTCGGGATTAGTAGCTCTTTCGCGCCTCGAACTGAAAGCACATACGCCCGCACAGGTTTTAGCCGGTTTTCTGGTTGGCTTTGCCTTGGTATTTACACCAAGTTTTTTCTTTTAGAAGCCCCAACTAACCTCCCCAAAGGGGGAAGAACATTTGGTTTCTTTCTTTTATAATAAAAGTTCAAATATAATTACATACAAACTTGTCTTTAAGCCCCCTTCGGGGGTTTGGGGGCTAAAAAAAACATTTATGATAACGATAGACCAACTGAAAAATGTGTTGGAACGCGAGTCCGCGTTGAGGAGGTATCTTTGACGTCGATACGAAATTGATCCAAATAGAAGAAGAAGATTTACGCACGCAGGTTCCCGGTTTTTGGGACGACACCAAGGCTGCCGAAGTACAAATGCGTAAAGTAAAAGAGTTGAAAAACTGGGTGTTGGGCTACAATGCTGTGAAATCGGCGGCCGATGAACTTCAGTTGACCTACGATTTTTACCGCGAAGAAGTTACCACCGAAGAAGAAGTAGACGAAGCGTATCGTCAGGCTTTGGAGCTGATTGAAACGCTCGAAATGAAAAACATGCTTTCGCATGAGGAAGATCAACTGGGTGCTGTGATTAAAATTGTTGGTGGAGCTGGTGGAACAGAAGCGCAAGACTGGGCATCGATGCTTTTTCGAATGTACCAACGCTGGTGCGAACGTCAGAGCTATAAGTGTGAAATCACGAACCTGCAGGACGGTGACGAGGCTGGTATAAAAACCGTAACCATGCAGATTGAAGGCGAAATGGCTTACGGATATTTGAAAAGCGAAAACGGTGTGCATCGCTTGGTGCGTGTTTCTCCATTCAACGCTCAGGGTAAACGTATGACTTCTTTTTGTTCGGTGTATGTGGTTCCATTAGTGGATGATACCATTGAGATTGAAATCAATCCGGGAAGCTTGTCGTGGGACACTTTCCGTTCGTCGGGAGCCGGTGGGCAGAATGTGAACAAGGTGGAAACCGGTGTTCGATGTCATTATAAATTTATCAACCCTGTTACAAATCAGCCCGACGAGATAGTGATTGAAAATACCGAAAGCCGTTCACAGTTTGGGAATAAAGACAATGCTATCCGCTTACTGAAATCGCAACTTTATGAACTGGAACTGGAAAAACGACGTGCAGCATCGGCAGTGGTCGAAGCCGGTAAAAAGAAAATCGAGTGGGGATCGCAAATCCGCAGTTATGTGTTTGACGACCGCCGCGTGAAAGACCACCGAACCAACTATCAGACTTCGAACGTAAACGGAGTAATGGATGGCGATATCGATGCATTTATCAAAGCATTTTTGATGGAATTCCCGGATTAAGACTCCTAAAATCCCTTTAAGTGGTCTTTGAAAATAGCGTATTTCAATCTGATTTCGGATGGAAATATGCTATTTTCTTATTTTCTCCGTTTTATAGTTTTTGAATTCACATTGTATGAAACGATTTCTTCTGTTTTTTCATTTGATGCTCAGTTTTAGTGCCGTTTTCGCTACTGATTTCTGCCGAATTGACAAACAGTCCGAAACTGTTCCCGACAGATTAAAAACCACACCTGAAATAGCCGCGTATCTTACCCGTAATCTTAACTCACCAACAGAAAAAGTCCGCGCCATATATTCCTGGATTGCTCTCAATATCCGTTATGATGTGCTGAAAATGAAGCTGAACGAAACGTACCTAAATCCGCAGGAGCTCGTGGATTATGCTTTGTCGAAAAGAGTAGGAGTTTGTGCCAATTATACCGCATTGTTTAATGCCTTCTGCCTTTCGGTTGGCATTCAGGATTATGTTATTGAAGGATATGTCCGCCAAAATGGAAAATTAATATTGAATGGACATTCGTGGAATGCCGTAAAGATTGACAACGGGTTTTATAATATTGATGTTACCTGGGCAGCCGGATATGTCGACAATGATAAGTTTACTCCTAAGTATAAGGATGAATTTTTTATGGTTTCCCCCTCGGAATTTATTAAAACGCATATGCCAAATGATCCAATCTGGCAATTCAGCTCGAATCCGATTACTTTTAAAGAATTTGATTCAGATAATTTTCAAAAACTTACTATAAAGTCGACCTACAATTTTTCGGACTCAATCAGAATGCTTACAAAGGAGAATACCTTAGAACAATTGAATCATAAACGCCGGCGGATTATCCAATGCGGGTTGACCAACAGTTTCATAAAATCAACGATGACAGACCTTTACAATGAAATTACAAATGAAGAACTTAGAATTCAGACAGAAACATATAACCGAGCCGTCACAGAAATGAATCAGGGCGTTATTGAATATAATAAATACGTGGCTTGCCGCCAAAATTAGGTCATTAAATCAAAAGAAGATGCTGGAAACCTAATGGTTTTATTGAAATCTGCCGGCAAAAAAACGCAGGATGCTTCCCTAGTATTATCCTGGGTAAAAACAGAAAACCTCACCTTATCGGCTGATATAAAACATTTCAGAAAGGATATTGTTAGCAAGTTTTCCTATATTGATGCTGAAATTTCCAATGTTTTAAATTTCACAACCAAATTTTGAAATTTTTTATGCTGAATAACATGAATATCCAATACTACAAACTCCATTTTTTCAACTAATTTTGTCGCGAAATTAATAACTGTATAAAGTACAATTAAAAAATATAGAAAACATGACAGTACAAGAATTAAAAGCAGCTTTCGAATCGGCCTACGGAAAAACCGCTGAAGCCGTATATTTCTCTCCGGGTCGCGTAAATCTGATTGGTGAGCATACCGACTATAATGGCGGTTCCGTATTTCCATGTGCATTGAGTTTTGGCACCTATTTGCTATTAGCAAAAAACGACGAAAAAGTAATGAACTTCAAATCGTTGAACCAACCTGAAATTATTTCGCTTGGTTTTGACCAGTTGACTACTCCGCTCGACAAATCGTGGGTGAACTACCCGCTTGGTGTTATTGCTCAGTTTGTAAAACGTGGTATTGCTATTACTGAAGGTTATGATATTTTGATTTGGGGTAATGTACCTAACGGTGCAGGACTATCGTCATCAGCAGCCCTCGAAGTTGTTACTGCTTTTGCATTCAATGACCAATTGGGAACAGGTTTCAATCGTACAGTGCTTGCACAAATTGGTCAGAAATCAGAACACGAATTTGCATTGGTTAATTGCGGTATTATGGATCAGTTTGCTTCTGCTAACGGTGCAAAAGATCACGCTATTCACCTGAATTGTGATACATTGGAATTCGAATTGGTTCCTGTAAAATTGGAAGGTGTAAAAATTCTAATTTCAAATACTCACAGCCCTCACAAATTAGACTCAGGTGCATACAACCAACGTGTGGCTGAATGTAAGAAAGCTGTTGAGCAATTGAACACTGTTCGTCCGTTGAAATATCTGGCTGAATTAACTGAAGCAGAATTCAAATCAATCGAATCGGCTATTACCGATCCTGTTGCCCGTAAACGTGCCCGCCACGTGGTAGGTGAAGTTCAACGTACTTCAGATGCTGTAAAAGCATTGAAAGCCGGCGACTTGGTATTGTTTGGTCAATTGATGAATGCTTCTCACGCTTCCTTGCGCGACGACTATGAAGTTACCGGTCCTGAATTGGATTGTATGGCTGCCGAAGCCTGGAAAATTGATGGCGTTATCGGTTCACGTATGACCGGTGGTGGTTTTGGTGGATGTACTGTTTCATTAGTAAAAGACGAAGCTATCGATACTTTCATCAGCCAAGTTGGTGCTGCTTATGAAGCTAAAATTGGCATTAAACCAGAGTTCTATATTGCCGAAATTGGTGATGGAGCGTGTAAAATATAATTCATAATTAGTAATTCATAATGCATAATTTTGTCATCAGTTGACGCATAATTAAGTTCTTAATTATGAATTATGCATTATGAATTATACATTAATACAAAATATGAAAACAGTAAAAGAATTAGAAATAGAATTGAACGGTAAACCGGTATCACTTTACACTTTGTTCAATAAAAACGGCATGTCGGTGGATATCACAAACTATGGTGCAAAGATTATCAGACTGATGGTTGCTGATAAGAAGGGCAAATTCGACGATGTGGTGCTTGCTTTCGATACACTGGACGAAGTGATTGAAAAAGAGATTTACTACGGAGCAGTTTGCGGTCGTTTTGCAAACCGTATCAAAGATGGTAAATTCAGCATCGACGGGGTGAAATACAACTTGCCAATCAACAACGGAACTAACTCTTTACATGGAGGTATTCACGGATACAACGAGAAAGTGTGGACCGTAAAATCAGTTTCTCAACAGGAATTGGTGCTGGAACTTTTCTCGCCCGATGGGGAAGAAGGTTATCCGGGCAATTTGACGATTAGCTGCACATATATATTGAGTGACGATAACGAAATCAAAATGCACTACGAAGCTACAACCGACAAAGCAACGATTATTGGTTTGACCAATCACTCATACTTCAACCTGAAAGGTGTCGGAAATGGAACGGTAAAGGACCATACGCTGCAAATCAACGCGGATTTCTACACCGTGTTAGATGAATCGTTTGCCCCTACTGGCGAAATACGTCCGGTAACAGGAACTGCTTTCGATTTCCGAAATCCAACCTTGATTGCTGAGCGGATTGATGCTGAAGAATTTGTTCCGGGTTGGGGAATTGACAATAACTGGTGCATTCGTAAGGAACAAGCCGGAGATTGTGTGTTGGCTGGTGCTGTTTACGAGCCAACTTCAGGACGCAAATTGGAAGTTTACACAACACAACCCGGAATACAAATCTATACGGGTAACTGGATAGAAAATCAAGTTGGTAAAGAAGCTAAAATTTATGACCGGCAGGATGCTATTTGTTTGGAAACCCAAGGTTTTCCTAATTCGCCTAACGTGGCGCATTTTCCTAGCTCATTGCTCCGTCCGGGAGGAAAATATGACGAATGGTGCATCTATAAATTTTTGGTAGAATAACAAAAAAATAAAACAGCCTTTCAAAATTTTGAAAGGCTGATTTATTTTAAGTGATCCAGCTGGGGCTCGAACCCAGGACCCCATCCTTAAAAGGGATGTGCTCTACCTGCTGAGCTACTAGATCATCGATACTTTGTAATTTTGCTTCAAAAAAAAATGTGATCCAGCTGGGGCTCGAACCCAGGACCCCATCCTTAAAAGGGATGTGCTCTACCTGC
>JBAWXD010000120.1:0-11218 GCA_037144275.1 Paludibacter sp.
GGTAGAGGAAGAGCGAATAAACATATTGAACGTATTGGCAAAAAATACCAATGGTTAGCCCTTTATAATATTGTTGCCAAAATCACAGATAATTACAAATTACATGATAGATGGTATAGTAATAAAATCCGAGAAAAAAATTATCCATGGTTAACAAGTTATCATTCATATTTTGACCCTACACTACCAATACATGAACTTGAGCCCAAATCGGAATTTGATATGTTTCAAGAATTTGTTTCCCCGAAAATTACAATGGGTAATGAGAAAGAATGGTTAGAATCAAATAAAGAATTACCTGATTTATTACATTTTGAGCAAATAGATAAAAATGGAGATAAATGGATTTTATTATCAACTTATGATTCATATAAAACTGAACAAGAAAATGTAACTAAAGAATTTTTTTTGAGATATGATTCTGCATTTGTTTCAGAAGAAAATGCTGAAGCTTTTCAAAAATGGGGAAATGACAAAAACTATTATGGTCGTTGGATGCCAGAATGGCATGACAATATTGATTATATGTTATTTGAATATAATTGGTCTACTCAATACAAGTCTTTAGAAATTAAGATTGGCGAAAATCCGGGGTATGGCTGTCCTTGTGAAGTAATTGTGTCGACAGAAGCTCAGCTACAAGAAGATGCGAATGGGACAAGTGAAGATTATTTAGGAACTACTTTATTGCCTAATCATGATATGATGATTCATCTTGATTTAAAGCACAAAAATAAAAGAGGTCAAATTTTCAACAATAAAAACGAACTAATAGCAATTTATAACCGTGATATTTCTAAAGGGCAAAAAGGTTTATATATAAAGCAAGATGTATTAGATAAATATTTGAGTGACAAAAAATACATATTGGCTTATTACATTATTGGTGAAAAAAATTATAAAATAGGTAGTGGATTTCAAGGAAGCTTCTTCATGAAGGATTTGTCAGCAGCAGGTATTTATAAGAATGGAGAATTAAGTATTATACAACCTTTACATGTAATAGAGAAAGTTGTTGAAAAAGATGTTGATTTACCAGATCTTAATGATAAAAGCTCAATATTTGATAATCTTCAAATTGATTAAGCTATGGAACAAATTAACTTTTAGAAATTAGTATCCAAAAACGAGAATTCTAACCGTATTGCGGGCAACACAAAATGAAACTAATCGACAACATAAATACCCGTTTAGGCGATGAGCTAAAACAGGATGTGCAGAAAGGAAGTAAACTTTCCATTGCAGCCTCTACATTCTCCATATATGCTTTTGAAGCCCTCAAAAAGGAGTTGAAAGAGATTGATGAACTGCGTTTTATCTTCACTTCACCCACTTTTGTGTCGGATAGTATTCAGAAAGAGTCGCGTGAATATTATATTCCTAATATTTACAACGAACAGCATTTGTGTGGTGGTGAATTTGAGTTACGATTGAAAAACGAACTCAACCAACGTGCTATTGCCAAAGAGTGCAGCGACTGGATAAAGAAACGTGTTCGGTTTAAAAGTACTGTTCATGCCGACCGACCAATAAACGGCATGATACACGTAAAAGGTAACACAAAGAATGATGTGGTATATTCGCCGTTGGCAGGTTTTACTTCAGCCGATTTGGGAACTTCACCCAATAAGGGATTTACCACTTTTGTGCACAAATTCGATTATCCGGTAAGTGGTCAATACCTCGAACTTTTCGAACAGATTTGGTCCAACAAAGAGCAGATGCAAGATGTTACGGAACAAGTACTGGCTTATTTTGAGACTACCTACAAAGAAAATAGTCCCGAGTTTATCTATTTCATAACGCTATACAATATATTCAACGACTTTCTGAAAGACATTTCGGTAGATAATATGCCCAACGAAGATGTTGGATTTAAAGAAACCGTAATTTGGAACAAACTTTATAATTTTCAGCAGGATGCAGTTATTGGAGCAATCAACAAATTGGAAAAATACAACGGTTGCATTGTTGCCGATAGTGTCGGTTTGGGTAAGACATTTACTGCGTTAGGCATTATCAAATACTACGAAAAACGCAACAAAGATGTGTTGGTACTTTGCCCGAAAAAATTGGCTGACAACTGGAATACCTACTGCAATAACGATAAGAATAATCCGCTTCATGCCGACCGATTTCGGTATGATGTTCTTTTTCACACTGATTTATCTAGGGAACGTGGAATAAGTAATGGTCGCCATTTGGAAAATGTCAATTGGGGTAATTATGGATTAATTGTGATTGACGAGTCACACAATTTCCGGAATAACAATACCATTGTTGGCCGCGAAAATCGCTATCAAAAGCTATTGCGTAAAGTAATACAAGAAGGGATTGAGACAAAAGTTCTAATGCTATCTGCAACGCCGGTGAATAATCGGTTCAACGATTTGAAGAATCAACTGGCTCTGGCTTATGAGGGATTTGCAGCTAATATTGATGAAAAGTTGGAAACAGAAAGAGGCGTTGATGAAATATTTAAACGTGCACAAACTGCTTTCAATACCTGGTCGAAATTTCCAAATGAAAACCGCACTACCGAAACGTTACTTGAACGGTTGGACTTTGACTTTTTTGAATTACTGGATAGTTTGACAATCGCCCGTTCGAGAAAACACATTACTACCTATTATGATACAACGGCAATAGGTAAATTTCCGCATCGAAATAAACCAATTTCGATACAAAGTTCACTAACAGAAAAGAGTACGCTCAATTATCAAAGCATTGCCGAACAGCTGATGTTACTTAATCTTTCGATTTATACACCAATAAACTATGTATTAAAGAGTAAGGTAAAATTATATTCAGAAAAATATGATCAGAAAGTAAAAGCCAGTACTTTTTCGCAAGCCGACAGGGAAAAGAGTTTGCAGATATTGATGCGTATCAACTTATTAAAACGTATTGAAAGTAGTATCGACTCATTCAGAATAACTGTCGGTGGAATTTTGAATCAGGTTGACTATTATTTGTCTTTGATAGAAAAGAATACCGATGGTACAATTGATGTTGGTTTGGATTCGGAAGATGAAATTGATGATATGGATTTGGATAACGATTGGGGTGATGAGGAGAATATAATTGGTAAAAAGATAAAAATTCACCTTTCAGATGTTGATAAAACACGTTGGAAAGAAGATTTAACCGCTGATAAAGAGGCTTTGGAGGCATTGTTGACACAAACTGAAAGTGTTTCTACCGGTGGTGATAAAAAACTGTCATTGCTCAAAAAGCTGATAAGCGAAAAATTAGAACAACCTTTAAATCCTGGCAATAAGAAGGTAATTGTTTTTACAGCCTTTGCCGATACAGCCAACTATCTTTACGAGGCACTCAGTAAATGGATGATGGAACAATACCAATTGCATACTGCAATTATTACTGGTAGCAAATGTAAGAGTACAGCTCCACATATTCATGCCGATTTAAATACCTTATTGACTTGTTTCTCCCCGGTATCAAAGGGGAAAGAATTGTCATTCCCAAATCTAAATGAGGAAATTGATTTATTGATTGGTACTGACTGTATTTCGGAAGGTCAGAACTTACAAGATTGTGACTACCTAATCAATTATGATATTCACTGGAATCCGGTGCGTATTATACAACGTTTTGGACGAATAGACCGTATTGGATCTAAAAACGATTCAATTACATTGGTCAATTTCTGGCCCGATGTCTCATTGGATGCTTATATCAATCTCAAACAAAAGGTAGAAAGCAAAATGTTGATTACTAACCTGACAAGCACAGGTGATGATAATATTCTCAATACTGAAGAAAAGGACTTAGAATACCGTAAGGCTCAATTGAAAAGGTTGCAGGATGAAGTAATCGATTTGGAAGATTTAAGAGAAGGGGTTTCAATTACTGATTTAGGGCTGAACGATTTCAGAATCGATTTGTCGAATTTTATAAAACAGTACGGCGTTCAAAAAAGTATTCCCGGTGGTCTTTATGCTATTGCGAAACAAACTGTTGGATTTGAGCCAGGCGTAGTATTCATTTTGAAAAATATAAATAAGGAAGTAAATATTGACAAGCAGAATCGTTTACACCCTTTCTATTTGGTGTATATTAAGAATAATGGCACTGTGATATTTAATCATGCTCAAGCAAAGAAAACGCTTGATGCTTTACGACTTTTATGCAAAGGTAACCAAGAACCATTTGCGGATCTATGTACAGATTTCAATAAAGAAACTGGCGACGGAAGAAAAATGAAACCCTATTCCGATTTATTAGATAGGAGTATCAAGTCAATTTTGAATACAGAAGAGGAAAAAGATATTTTATCACTTTTCAAAGCTGGAGGTACAACTGCTCTGGGAAGTAAAATAAAGGGAAAAGAAGATTTCAAATTAATTTCATTTGTAATTGTACGCTAATCTAAAGTCTATGTTTGATTTACCTGCGTCAACAATTGTGGATAAGACAATCCCAAAAAACACCTTTGATGAATATGCCACATCCAAACAAAAAAGATTGTTTACCAATGTGGTAGCAAAGATAAAATGGGCTAATAAGCTTTCACAGCAAACTATAAATTTGCATGGAAATGAGATAAAAGAGATTCAGATATTTGAGATTGAACTAAAAGAAAGGTCTAATATCAGTGAATTGATATTGCTGATGAACCGTGTTATCCCATATCCTATTTTGTTTGAAATTAAACATGAAGAGTTTTTGATGTATTCTATTGCACAAAAGCATTCACATCCAACCAACGAGAATCAAGCAGTTGTGGACTGGTCGTTTACAACCGAATGGAAAACTCAAAAAGAATCAAGTTTCGTGTTGCAATTGGCAAACAATTTAGATTTTGTATTTTCAGAGATTTGTTTTCAAATATCAGGAAAACAATCATTCAAGGATAGAGATATTTTAAAACTTATTGAGTTGGAACAAAAAATGAAACAACTCAACTTTGGTATTGAAAAATTAAATGCTTCAATTAAAAGCTGTAAGCAGTTTAATAGAAAAGTCGAATTGAATAGACAACTTAGAATTCTTAAGACTGAGAAAAAAGATCTGGAAAAGATTTCAAATTTATAATATGACTAATAAATAAAACTATGGATTCATTTGATTCAACAAAAAGAAATTTGTACGAAATTCTAAAAGACGTTCAGAAAGGAAAAATACAGTTGCCTGATTTTCAACGTGGTTGGGTTTGGGATGACAATAGAATAAAAGGCATACTTGCAAGTGTGGCCAAATCATTTCCAATTGGAGCTGTAATGCTTCTTGAAACAGGAAATGATTCAATTCGATTTAAAACGAAACCTGTGGAAGGTGTTTTAAATGTTGAAGATATAAAACCTGAAATGTTGATATTAGATGGTCAACAACGTATCACATCACTTTATCAAACAATTATTTCAAACAAAGCAGTTACAACACGCAATGCTAAAGGTTATGAAATTAAGCGTTGGTATTATATTGACATGTTAAAGGCAATGGATCCTGGTACTGATTTAGAAGAAGCAATATTTTCAATAAATGAAAATAAAATTTTAACCGAGAATATTGGTCGTGATATTAAGCTCGACTTGTCAAAGCAAGAATATGAATTTCAAAATTTAATGTATCCAGTTTGCATGGTAGATGAATATGGTGATTGGAGAACGGATTTTTCAGAATATTGGGACTATGATCGTGAAAAGATAATTTTCTGGAATGAATTTGAAAAGAAAATTATTAAAGGTTTTAATAGTTATGCGCTTCCTGTAATAACTATGTTTAAAGAAAATCCAAAAGAGGCTGTATGTCAAGTTTTTGAAAAAGTAAATACTGGTGGAGTTTCACTCACAGTGTTCGAGTTATTAACAGCGTCATTTGCATCTGATAGTTTTGATTTAAAAGAGGACTGGAAAAAAATTTCTCTTCAATTCAAAAATAATAAAGTGCTCGGTAATACAAGTAATACTGACATCATACAGGCTATCACACTATATGCCACCTTTCAAAAAAAACTAGATCAAATCAAAATTAATAATACTTCAGAAAACTCCTCAGCTGTAAGCGCAAAACGAAAAGAGATGTTGAATTTGACGCTGGCAGATTATAAAGAGTATAGAGATGCAATAGTACAGGGGTTTATTAAGGCTGCAAAAATTCTTATGCAGAATCATATTTATAGTTCTCGTGACCTCCCTTATAGTACTCAGCTAGTTCCTATGGCAGCTATTCTTGCAAAACTAGGCGACAAAATGGATAATGTAGGTAATAAAAATAAATTAATGCGTTGGTTTTGGTGCGGTGTTTTTGGGGAACTGTATGGTGCTGCCAATGAGACTAGGTATGCTTTGGATTTAATACAGTTTGTAGATTGGATTGAGAACGATGGTATAGAACCAAAAACAATTTATGATGCTAACTTTTCTGCAAATCGTTTAAACACTCTTAGAACAAGAAATAGTGCAGCTTATAAAGGTGTCTATGCTTTGTTACTTGATGAAAATACCAAAGATTGGCTTTCAGCAACTAAAATCGATTTTAGTACTTATTATTCTGAATCAATAGACATTCATCATATCTTTCCTGTTGCATGGTGCGAAAAAAATAATATTTCACGAAATGACTTTGATTGTATTGTGAACAAAACTCCTCTCTCAGGTCGAACTAATAGAATAGTAAGTGGAGATGCTCCAAGTAAATACCTTGAAAGACTAAAAAAACATGCAGGAATATCAGATGAAGAATTTAATGCTAATTTATTGACACATGTGGTTAGTTCTGAATGTATGTATAATGATGACTTTTACGGTTTCTTTCAGTATAGAAAAGAACAAATGCTACAGAAAATTGAACAAGCTATGGGCAAGAAAATAGCTCGTGAAAACATTGTAATAGAAGAAGGTCTATTTATTGATGATCAAGAAGAAGAGTTAGAAATAAAATATGAAACTAGCGAAATTGATTTTCAAGTTTCTGCGAATTCGAATTGATATATTTTAATTAATGAATAATATTGAAAATAAAGAAACTAAGTACGGTAAACAAAGTTCTTCCGATAATTCATTTACTGCAAAAGCTCTTTTCGTCGTAATATCCAAACTACGATAAACTAAAAATCAAGCCTCAAGGCTTGATTGCATAAAATACTACAAACCGAATTATATTAATTGAATATGAATTCTATTGTATTCGTTGATACCGAAATAGAACCAAAAAGCCGAAAGATTCTTGACATAGGTGGTGTTAAGGGTGACGATATTTCGTTTCATAAAAATTCGATTGTTGAATTCGTTCAATTTGTTGGCGGAACAGAATTTATTTGTGGTCATAACATATTAAACCATGATATCAAATATATTGGTAATGCGCTAAATAATGCGGGAATTAATGCTGCAAATATCATTGATACCTTATATCTTTCTCCACTGCTTTTTCCTACAAAACCCTATCATGCATTACTAAAAGATGATAAACTTCAAACGGAAGAAATGAACAATCCGTTGAATGATGCCATCAAAGCAAGAGATTTATTCTACGATGAAATTGCCGCCTTTAAACAAACAGATGAAAAACTGCAACAAATCTTCTATCTGTTATTGAAAGCCCGGAGAGAGTTTCAATCCTTTTTTCGTTTCCTCTCCTATACAAGCGCAAGCGCTGAAATTGAAAAACTGATTCATCAACATTTTGAAAATGAAATGTGTGAACAGGTTAATCTCGCTCAACTAATTTCGGAACATCCGGTGGAACTTGCCTACTGTTTATCGCTGATTCATTCTTTCATTTACTATAAAAAAATACATTCCATAACGCCACCCTGGGTACTGAAGAATTATCCAGAGGTGGAAAGAATCATGTTTCAATTACGCAACAAACCTTGTATAAGCGGATGTGCATATTGTAACCAGGCTTTAGATGTACACAAAGGATTGAAACGCTTTTTTGGATTTGATGCATACCGGACCTACGGCGGTGAGCCATTGCAGGAAAAAGCAGTGAAAGCAGCTGTCGATAATAAATCATTGCTTGCCGTATTCCCTACCGGTGGAGGTAAATCCATTACCTTTCAGGTTCCGGCTTTAATGAGTGGCGAAAGTTCAAAAGGGTTGACAGTTGTCATTTCTCCCTTGCAATCACTGATGAAAGATCAGGTGGATAACCTTGAAAAAAACGGAATTACAGAAGCAGTTACGATTAATGGGTTGCTTGACCCTATTGAAAGAGCCAAATCATTCGAACGTGTGGAGGATGGTTCGGCTTCTTTATTGTATATCTCGCCGGAATCTTTGCGTTCTAAAACAATCGAACGATTGTTGTTGGGCAGGAAAATTGTTCGTTTTGTTATTGACGAAGCTCACTGTTTTTCTTCATGGGGTCAGGATTTCAGAGTTGACTACTTATACATTGCTGATTTTATTAAGGGTATTCAGGAAAAGAAAAACCTCCCCGATGGAATTCCGGTATCGTGTTTCACGGCTACAGCCAAGCAAAAAGTAATAGAAGATATTCAAAGCTATTTCAGGGAGAAGCTCTCCATACATCTTGAACTTTTCACGTCAAAAACTTCAAGAACAAACCTTCATTACAACGTTGTTGAAAAAGGTGACGAAGAAGAAAAATATCAAACAGCCAGGGATTTAATTGAGGAAAAGAATTGTCCGACAATCATCTATGTTTCAAGAACCCGAAAAGCTTATTTGCTGGCTGAAAGGTTAACCAAAGATGGATTCAGTGCCAGACCTTACCACGGTAAAATGGATGCGAAGGAAAAAACGACCAATCAAAACGCATTTATTGAAGGTGAAGTACAGATTATGGTGGCTACTTCGGCTTTTGGAATGGGCGTAGATAAAAAAGACGTGGGTATGGTGATTCACTATGAAATATCGGATTCGCTCGAAAACTATATTCAGGAAGCGGGTAGAGCAGGAAGAGATGAAAAGATTGTAGCCGATTGTTTTGTATTGTTTAACGAAGAGGATCTCGGTAAGCATTTCATTTTGTTGAATCAAACCAAATTATCAATCAAAGAAATACAGCAGATTTGGAAAGCGATAAAAGAAATTACCAAATTTCGTTCTTCAGTTTCAAACTCAGCGTTGGAAATTGCACGAAAAGCCGGTTGGGATGACAATGTTGTTGAGATTGAAACAAGAGTAACAACAGCTATTGCAGCGTTGGAAGATGCCGGCTATCTGAAGCGTGGGCAAAACGTACCACGGGTTTTTGCTAACAGTATTCTTTGTAAAAATGCTCAGGAAGCCATTGATAAAATTAATGCGTCGGAAAGGTTTCAGGAGAAACAGAAAGAAAAAGGAATCCGGATTATCAAAAAACTCTTGTCAAGTAAAAGCCGCAAACAAAATAATGATGAATCAGCTGAATCAAGAATTGATTACATCAGTGATCATTTAGGGATTGTAAAGGAAGAGGTAATCAATATAGTGAATCTGCTTCGTGAGGAAAATATTCTGGCTGATGCAAAAGATTTGACAGCCTACATCAAAAGGGGAGAAAACAAAAATCGTTCCCTCAACATTGTTGAAACATTCAGCAAAATTGAAAACTTTTTACTTCCACTATTTGAAGAACAGGAAAAAACATTTCATATTAAAGAACTAAACGAGGAAGCTGAGGCAAAAGGTTGTGATGAAGTAAACACTAACAAGATTAAAACCATTCTCAACTTTTGGGCTATAAAGAATTGGATCAAGCGACAGAACCTGGAATTTTCCAAGAATCATTTTGCCGTACTTTGTCTGCAACCAAAAGATTCGCTAAAAGAAAAATTAGATAAACGGCATGAGTTAGCTCAATTCATTGTTGAATTTCTGTATGAAAAAAGCAACATGAATGTTTCTGAAGAAGATGCATTAAAAGAAGAGCTGTTGGTTGAGTTCTCCGTTCACGAATTGAAATCGGCTTATGAAAACAGTCCGAATCTCTTTAAACTAAACATCAGCATTGATGATATTGAAGACTCTTTGTTCTACCTTTCAAGAATTGAAGCAATTAAAATTGAAGGTGGCTTTCTGGTTGTGTATAACCGACTGACAATTGAGAGATTAGAAATGGGTACTAGAAAACAATATACAAAAGACGATTATGAGAAATTGAATCAATTCTACGAAAACAAGGTTCAACAGATTCACATTGTAGGGGAATATGCCAAGAAAATGATTAGCGATTATAAGGATGCGCTACAGTTTGTGGAAGATTATTTTCAGTTGAACTATAATTCTTTTTTGAATAAATACTTTCCGGGCAGCAAAGCTGACGATCTTAAATTAAGAATGACCCCCGCCAAATTCAAACAACTTTTTGGAGAACTGTCACCTACGCAATTGAGTATTATCAAGGACAATGAATCGAAATACATTGTTGTGGCGGCAGGTCCCGGCAGCGGCAAAACACGGGTTTTAGTACATAAACTTGCTTCGCTGCTTTTGATGGAAGATGTCAAACACGAACAATTGCTTATGCTGACATTTTCAAGAGCAGCAGTAACTGAATTCAAAAAGCGTTTATTTAAACTCATTGGTAATGCGGCTAACTTTATTGAAATAAAAACATTTCATGCCTATTGTTTTGATTTACTAGGTAAGGTCGGGAGTTTGGAAAAGTCTGATGCGATTCTGAAAAAGACAATTGAGAAAATCAAAAATAAAGAAGTTGAAGCAAGCCGGATTACAAAAACTGTGTTGGTAATTGACGAAGCGCAAGATATGGATGAAGATGAGTTCAACCTGATAAATGCTCTGATGGAACAGAATGAAGAGATGAGAGTGATTGCCGTAGGTGATGACGACCAGAATATTTTTGGATTCAGAGGTGCAAGTTCAAAATACCTGGAACAATTTATTGAGACAAACAAAGCAGTCAAACATGAGTTACTTGAAAACTACAGAAGCAAGAGTAACCTTGTTGAATTCAGCAATCAGTTTATTAAACGTGTTCGGCATAGATTGAAAGATACTCCGATTTTTGCTAATCAAACCGATAATGGTAAAATAAAACTGGTTCGATATCAGAGTGGTCATCTGATTACTCCGCTTGTAAATGATATTCTTACTGCAGAACTTACAGGAACTACCTGCGTGCTGACAAAAACAAATGATGAAGCACTGCAAATAACAGGATTGCTATTGAAAAATAATATGCAAGCGAAACTAATTCAGTCAAATGACGGTTTCCGGAGAACTGTAGGGGCGGATTGCATCCGCCCACCGATATGTCGATATACTTATGCACAACG
>JBAWXD010000121.1:0-11143 GCA_037144275.1 Paludibacter sp.
TACTTTTTCTGTACTAACCAAATTCTTTTCGGAAATAATTCTGCTGTAAAATATATTTATCCACTAACTCGCTGATATAAAATTCTTTTACTATCAAAATATTTTTGAAGAAAATTAATCATACTATCAAATCCGGAGCTGAAATATCCCGGTTTAGGAATAATCATTACAAATTGAAACTAATTCAAAACCTTACCAGTAAAGAATTTCAGCAATTATTCTCTTAAAATAGGCTTAATTATGATAGAAAAAGTATCAACCTGTAATGAAATTTCTCAGGAATTAATAAAAATATAGTTGGAGATCGAAGAATTTACATTGGATCAACATCCAAATTTATCCACAAAGCTTTGAATTTTGGTTCGGAAATAATCTGATTTGTGATCTGGCGGAGAATTTCTTTTGCTTTTTCGGCTGAAGCTTCTACTTCAAACTTGAGCAAAATGTGTTTGATGTACATATTTTGTATCCGCGAAACAACCGGAATATTGGGTCCGAGTACCCTATTTCCAAACACGGCGCGCAAATCGGCAGCCATTCTAGCCGAAGCCTGATTCAAAATATTCGGATCGCGATGACGGATTACTATTTGAATCATCCGGAAAAAGGGAGGATACCTGAACAGTTTGCGTTCTTCACACTGTGCAGTGAACATAGCCTGATAGTCGTTTCGAATAACCTGACTAATAATAGCATGTTCGGAGGTGGTAGTTTGCAAAATTACAGTTCCTCGTTTATTTTTACGTCCTGCCCTTCCACTTACTTGCGCCATTAATTGGTAAGCACGCTCATGCGCACGAAAGTCCGGGAAGTTGAGCATATTGTCGGCATTGAGAATTCCAACCAGCGAAACACTCTCAAAATCAAGGCCTTTCGACACCATTTGTGTACCAATCAGAATGTCCACTTTATGTTGTTCAAAATCTGAAATAATCTTTTCATACGATTTTTTGGAGCGGGTTGTATCCAAATCCATGCGACTTACCCGTGCATCGGGGAAAATCTGACGAATCTCATCTTCAATTTTTTCTGTTCCAAATCCTTTGGTAGAAAGTGTTCCGGGCATTTTACAAGCAGGACAAATATTCGGAATTGGTTCAGTGTAACCGCAATAATGGCAGGTAAGTGTATTAAAAGCTTTGTGAACGGTGAGGCTCACATCGCAATTTTTACAATGTGGCACAAAGGCACATGCTTTACATTCTATATAGGGCGCATAACCACGGCGGTTTTGAAAAAGGATAACCTGTTCTTTATTCTGAAGTGCTTTGGCAATTTTTTCCAACAAGGTATCCGAAAAATGGCTTTCCATTTGCTTTTTGCGATACGCTTCCTTTGTATCAACTACCAAAATTTCAGGCATAGCCATATCCTCATGTCGTTGATTCAGCTCTACCAGACCAAATTTTCCGCTTTGCGCATTGAAATAGGTTTCGATAGCCGGCGTGGCAGTCCCGAGAAGTGTTTTTGCTCCATGCATGGATGCCAATACAATGGCTGCATTCCGGGCATGATAGCGGGGAGCCGGGTCATATTGCTTGTAGCTCGACTCATGTTCTTCGTCCACAATGATTAAACCCAACTGGCGAAAAGGCAGGAAAATTGACGACCGAACACCGATAATTACATCATAACTTTTGTCGTTCAACACATTGTTCCAGATTTCAACACGTTCTGCATCTGAAAATTTGGAATGATAAACGCCTAATCGCTTCCCAAAAATACGTTTCAAGCGAGTGGTGAGTTGAGTAGTAAGGGCAATTTCAGGGACCAGATACAAAACCTGCTTTCCCTCAGCCAATACCTTATTTATAAGATGAATATATAATTCAGTTTTGCCACTGGATGTGACTCCATGCAGCAATAACACTTGTTTTTGAACAAATTGCTTCTCAATTTCCTTAAAAGCCGTTTGCTGAAACTCATTCAGGGGATATACTTCGGCTATTTGAACTTCGGAAAAATCGAGTCGTCCGACTTCTTTCAAATATGTTTCGAAAACGCCACGTTCAATCAATCCACTCAATAAAGCTGCAGATGCGCCCATTTTTTCCAGCAAATCTTTTCTGGTCACTTCAATTTTCTTATTCGGAATAAGGCATTTTGACAAATCGATATAGCGCATCAACACGTCCAGTTGCTTTTTGGCACGGCTCAGATCGTCAAATATCTTGCGCAGATTATCTTCTTGGGAGGCTTCAGCCGTTAACCGAACAAAGGTTTCGGTTTTTGCACGGAACTTTTCAGTCAATTCTTCACTAATCTCGACCGCTCCTCTTTCCAATAGTTTGTTAAGCGTTGGCATCACGTCACGCATTTCGGAAACTTTATTCAACTCGGTTATAGTCAACGGTTTGCCATCAGATAAAGCCATCAATACTTTTTCTTCTTTATCGGAGAGTACAGTTTCGGCTTCAAACTCAGGATTGATACAGACTTTCGTTTCGCTTTCCAGTTTGAGACCAGATGGAACCGCAGCCTGATACACATCGCCCAAAAAAGCTTGATAATAGGACGAAATCCAATCCCAAAATTTCATTTGCGGACGACGCAGAATAGGCACATTATCCAGCAAACAAATAATATCCTTGGCTTCGTAAATCGTAGGCATAACCATGTGAACCTGATATACCACCGCCGTATACATTTTCTTTTTGCCAAACGGTACAATTACCCTCATACCAATGCGTATCGATTCCGCCCATTCGTTCGGAACAGAATAGGTAAAAGTATTAGCCAATGGTAATGGAAGTATGACGTCGACGTATTTCATGACCCCTAACCCCTGAAGGTGAATATTTTTGATTCGCAAAGGTAAGAAAGAAATAAGAATTGGCAATTGCAACAAAAAAACAAATCGACCCCATCACTTGGAACAATGTGGTCTTTAATTACTGAAATTATATAATTTACAACGTAAACTTAACTATAGAATTAGTATAACTTCCCATTATTCCAATTCCACCATCTATATTGGTATAAACCTGAACAGGTTCAGCAAAGAAAGTATTGGTTTTAATCCCTGCACGGGTTTGAAGGTAAAGGTAATAACTGCGACTTACTTTCTGTAAATTAATAGAAATTTCTTGTGTGTTCGGATTCTTAGTATAAGCCGGCAGAAATGAATTTTTATTGTAAAGCACGCTAAAATGTAATGCGTATGGTTTTCCAAGAAATAATTCATTATTAAATATATTATATTTATTTGAAACCAGGGAAGTTGGTGGTCCAATACTATTATTTGTATTGCCCGAAACAATATCATCAAAATTAAAACTATAAGAATATGTCTTCTTGGTACCAATTGTGGTTTTAGTTGTAACAACTAAGCGGTAATAATTTCTGGCAATTCCATCGTCTGTAAAATGCAATGCACAGCTCATTTTGTGTTCATAGCCATACCCAATAGTATCAAGTTCCATATGAGTTGCATCGATAATACGGTTGTATAAAATTGGTGTTTTCTTTCCGGTTGAAACAGTATTTGTGTCAATAGAAGAAATTACAGGAGTTGATTTTACACTGGTGGCTGAAGTAACATCATTTTTTCCCGGAATTTTAATCAGCAAACTCAACGAATCCCCGGAAACTGGTTTATAAGTTCCAACATATACACCATTATTTTTATATGAAAGTGTTTCTTTTAGAGCTCCATTTACAAATAAAATGGTTTGAGCATTATCAATCATGCTATATACAGTATCGTTACTCAGAAAAAAGCGGCTGAGTGAGACTTGTGCAGACACAACGGAGTCAGGTGTCAGCAAGCTATTTACTGTGACGATTGGCTGTGTTATTTCACCATTAAATTCAATTACTTTCTGGCAAGACGAAATGGCGATTGCCAGTAATAAAAATGCTATATATATTTTGAACGAATTCATTTTAAAATTTTCAGGAGTTTAAAACTTGTATGTATAACTTACCGAAGGAATTATCGGGAAAAGCGAAATTTGGGTCAATTGCTTCACTTGAGAGTAAGTGCCGGTATTAGAATCGAGCACTGAATTTGTTTTCACAGTTGTAAGAAAAGGATTTAGCTGATTATAAGCATTATATAAGCTTACGTTCCAGGTACGTTTCCCGTGCTTCAGTTGTTTATGGAAATTTACACCCACGTCCAAGCGATGTGTTGGTTCGTATCGGAAATTATTTCGTGCACTAATGTAAGGCATATTAACAATATATTGGGTTGGGAAAAGTCCTTTTTGAGAATTACTTGTTCCGGGAATAACCGGACCTACATAATTTTGCAAAGCCAGTGTTCCGGCATTTCCGGTACTGTAAACCCAGGTAGCAGCCACATCAAAGCGGTCACTGAATTTATGCGAAACCACCACGCTCAAATCGTGTGTGCGGTCGTATTTGGCAGGAAAAACCAATCCATTATTCAATTCCTGACCGGTACGATTAAAAAGTCGCTCGGTTTTCGACCAGGTATAGCCAATCCAGCCAGTTGTTTTCCCGACCGTTTTTTGTGCTAAAAACTCAATACCATAAGCCCATCCCCGCCCTACATTTACCTTGTCTTCCCAGCCTGTACTCGACCCGAAAAATGAAGCACCATCTTTATATTCAATCAGATTATCCATATTTTTATAATACGATTCAACTGATAAATCAAACATATTGAGCAAATTATAAAACACACCAACCGAAACCTGTTGTGATCGCATGGGTTCTATGCGTTTGGTTACTGGTACCCACAAATCTGTAGGCAAATCAATATTACTATTGGACAACAAATGAATGTACTGACTCATAGAAGCATAACCGGCTTTCAATGACAATTTATCATTAATCAAATAGCGCATACTGAGTCTCGGTTCGAGTGATTGATAAAATTGTCCCTGAACAAAAAATGTAGAATAATGCAGACCAACATTGGCTTTCAGTACATCGTTCAAGGTAATATTGTCTTCCACATAAGTCACGGCTTCATGTGAGTAAATGTTTACATCACCTATGGTTGTATCCATAGCTTGAGTTGTTCCTCCGGTACTTTCAGCTACTGTTACCCCGGGACGAAAAGTATGATACATGTAGTTTGTACCAAACTTAATATCGTGATTTGGATTTGGGGCGTAATCAAAATCGACTTTAGCCGCGTAATCATCAATCCCCGAATGGAAACCCAGATTGATCGAGGAATTGGTTGTCGATGGGGGAGTTGTAATTGTCGATTCATTTGCCATACCTACACCCATTAAAAAATCATATCGGGTATAATAGGCAGTGGCATTCATAAACAACTTATTTGAAATGACGTGATTCCAGCGTAAAGCCGTAAGAATATTTCCCCAGTTCCAGTCCATTTTAAGCCATGTTTTCTGAGTCCCAAAATCGGAAATGGTTGAACTTTGTTGAATGTTGGCATATATAACATCGTTTCCCGTAAATACACTCAGAAATAGTCTGTCTTTATCGGAAAACTTATGGCTTAATTTCGCATTAAAATCGTAAAAATAATAACCAGCCGTCGTTTTTTCCATACCCGGTTGTTTTGCAAGTGTCGCCTGTATTAGAGGCTGAGCGAGCAAATCGGCATAGGTTCTACGTGCAGAGATGTTAAATGTGGTTTTGTCATTAACGATAGGACCTTCTACATTTATTTTTGAAGATATAAGACCAACAGTCACATTGCCATGATACGAATGATTGTTTCCATCATTCATGCTGATATCCACCACCGACGAAAGCCGCCCACCAAAACGAGCCGGAAAACTGCCTTTATACAATGTTACATTTTTAATCGCATCGGCATTGAAAACCGAGAAAAATCCAAACATGTGATTCACATTGTACACCGGAACACCGTCGAGCATAATCAGATTTTCGTCTGGACCTCCACCACGCACAAAAAAACCCGCTGAGCCTTCTGTTCCTGCTTTTACTCCGGGCAATAATTGCAAGGCTTTCAGCACATCAGTTTCACCAAAAAGTGTCGGGACAGATTTTATCTGGGCAATAGGCACATCGATTGCACTCATTTGCGAACCCTGAACACCAAAATCTTTCCGATTAGCATAAACCGTTACTTCGGAAAGTTCGGTGGCCTCGGACATTTGCAAATTAATAACCGTGTCTTTTTTTAGTCTGAAATCGCATATTAATTGTTTGTAACCGACATAGGAATAGAACAGATTTGTTTTCCCCTTTGGAAGTGTGATGGAATAATAACCGTAGGTATTGCTTACACAGCCTTTGTGCGAATTATTTTCGAAAATAGTAGCATTTATAATCGTTTCACCATTTTTTGCATCGGTAATATGACCACTTATCGTAAAATTCTGAGAATAAGTAAGTGTGTGGAGAATGAAAAGAAAAAAATAAATTAAAAAGAATTTTTTCATTGAAAACGTTCTGAAAGAGTGAAATTTCGGCAAAGATAGGTATTTGTCGAATATATATAGTTTATCCTTCAAACGTTTTCAATCAATTTTTGTTTTATCACTTCGCTAATTGATGTACTTCGTCAAGTGTGTAGGATGCAGATTCCATTTTTTGCGAAGCGTGGATCATTGCTTTTGCCATATCGGCAGCCTGAATGGGGCGGTATTTTCGGAGAATTCCCAGTTTATTCAGCGCGTAAACAACTGAAAGTGCCATTTTTTATCCGGTTCGATGGTATGTTCAGTTGCAGTCTAATTGCCCTGAGGGGAGAATTATTGCTTTATAATTTTAAATGTCTTTTTCGTTGCTTTGCCAATTATACTTATAAAGTAAATTCCAGAGGATTTTTCCGCAAGAAAATTGATATCATATTGTTTGGTCTCGAAGGTGTTCTCTTTGAATATTTTTTGACCTAAACTATTATAAATCTCAATATTATCAAAACCACCGGAAACATCTATTGAAAAATTGCTAGTGAATGGATTCGGATAAACTTGTGGTTGAAATTCACTAAAAGAAGTTATGTCTGTAATAGGGTTTCTAACATATAATGCTGACATATAAGTTGTTGGAATTTCAAAGACCATAGACCCCAAGGTTTCTCTTATATTAGGGAATGTACCAACATCATTAAATGATTTTGCCTGTGAAACTAACACATCGGTCGAATTGACTACATCAACCATTGGTCTCGCTCCTGTATTTATAACATTACCACTTACACAATATATTCTGACATTTGATGAATTGAGAATCTGAATTGGCGTGTTAGTATCAAGTCCTGTTCCATTAGTACCTGCTTCGCTTTTCTGGTAGTATATTCTTACATTTTTTGCATTTTGTATAATCGACATAGGGTTTGATTGGGCTCTTTCTATATTATAAGCATAGAAAGATATTGGCATCGTTGTTCCATTATCATTAATTGCAACTGCTATTCCATAAAACCGGCCACCTGCATTTCCTGTTAAACTATAGGTTTTTGGGTTTTTACTATTCTTCCCTGAAGCAAAAGCAAAGATACCTTTCCCTGCTTTCCAACTTACACTTCCTGCAATGTATAAAAGAGATACGCTGGAAGAAGCACTTGGATCGTCAATAGTAGTAACATTTCCATCAATAGTAGTAAATTTATCTAATCCAAAAAGTTGAGTGTTAGCACCAAGAACAAGCGTCTCACCCAAAATATAATTTCCATTAGGTACAAATACTTTATTACTTATAGCCATTGCGGCGTTAAAAGCGGCAATATCATTTGTTGAGCCATCGCCCATTGCACCAAAATCTTTTACATTAACGGCATCGTTATCTTCAAATGAAGGAAGTGTCACCCAATGTTTATCATGAATTGAAGTATAATTCGGTAAGGTTGACTGAACATATTTAAATACTGAAGAAGTGGAAGTTACACCATCAATTAGACTTCTGGTGTTGCTTTTAGCATTAGAATATAATGAAATTGAAGTCCAACCGGAAGTACTTATTGGTAGATTATCGTTAGTTTGAACTTTTGTAATATTATTTACCGTCAGATTTTCGAGAAAAACATTTTCAATAGATGATTTTGTTCTGACTAAAACTCCTGTTTGATGTAGGTTTACTACACAATCAATCATATTAATTCCCGGATATCCGTTTGCGTTTATTAAGTCAACAGCTTGTGTGCTATTTGATTCCAAAAGACATCCTACCATTACTAAGGGCACATATCCACCTGCAACTTCTGAAGTTTGAACACAAGCTACTGTTTGTCCCTTAAATATGCACGAACCTAACATTGGGAAGCGAGCATCTACATCGAGCTGTATTCCATATTGCCCACCCTGTACTTCGATATTATATGTTCCACCACCCTGCCCACAACAATTACTGAGCCCTGCAAATGCGCCATCAGCAATAATTTTCGAATCCATCATGTAGCAACCTTGCGATCCAGTAAAGCGGAGACCTATTGCCCCTTGATTTCCGCTCAAGTCAATATCAATTCCTTTGAAAGTGTGATTAAATGTTATATTTGGCTGTTCTTGTCCCCAGATAGGAGTGGAAACCAGACACGGATTTACCAGATCAACAGTACCTCCACGATCATCACGGGTTTGAGCCCATATTTTCAATGCTACTTTTGGGCTTGCTGCATCACCAAAGCCAGTAGCATTGGGTGCTAGTTTAATGATTGGTCGTGCCCCACCCTTAGTTGAACCAAGTAGATAAATAATATCATTCGTGTCATTCCAGTAATGTTGGGTTTTGCCATCGGTCGACATATATTTTCCACAAGAATCTGTATTTGGTCCAGTTTGACCGCCAGGGATTGGCAATTTATAAACTGGTTGCTCACAGCTTATTGTTTCGGAAATAAGATAAGTACCTATAGGGAAAAAACACACCTTATGGTTGTCTCTTGCATAATTTACTGCAGCTTGAATGGCAGCTGTACAATCTGTCAACCCGGTTGAATCAGCATTAAAGGGAGCTAAAGTAATATCAACAAGTCCTATAGGAAGTGAGTCGGCATTAACCACCGTCTTGTAATCCTGAAGATTATTAGAGATAGAAGCATAACTATTAATGCCAGATAATAGCATACCTGTAATAACTATAGTTTTCGATATTAAAAATCCCCAACGGTTGATTTTTTTCATTTTTTCAGTCAACTATAAATCATTCGCTCTCAAACTATTAGATTGTGTGGCATAATGGATTTAACGGGCAAGTTCGTGAACTTCATTAAGCGTATACGTTCCCGAAACTGATTTGGCGGAAGCTGCTATCATGGCTTTTGCCACATCTACAGCCTGAATAGGGTGGTATTTACGGAGAATTCCCAGTTTATTCAGCGCGTAAACAACTGAAAGTGCCATTTTTTCTCCCATGCGGTTTTCGGTTCGGTTGCCGTCTAGTTGTCCGGGGCGGAGAATGCTGATAACACGGAAAGGCAATGCCCGAACTGCATCGTCTAATTTACCTTTCATATTGGAATAAAACACAGATGATTTAGAATCAGCTCCAGCAGACGAAACGAGAACATAACTGGAAACTCCATTAGATGCTGCAATTTCAGCAACTGCAAACTGATATTCAAAATCAACTTTATATTGTGAAACTTTTGTTTTGGCTTGAGCAATGGTAGTACCGAGTGTTGAAAATAGCACATCGCCGACAACGAAGTTAACCCATTCTTCCGGTTTTTCAAAATCGATAATATGCTCGTTAAGTTTCGGATGAACTATCCCACTTGCTCGTCGAACCAGCGAAACTATTTCTGAGAATGCTTGATTTTCAATCAATAAATTAATCAATTGGACACCTACCATACCAGTTCCACCAATTACAATTGCTTTTTTCATAACTTTCCTTTATAAACTATAAACTGTGAACTATAAACTAATCAATATGCATATCTCTGAATCCCAAAAAATAGAGCACACCATCGAGTCCAATTGTGGAAATGGATTGCTGGGCATTAGCAATCACTTTTGGTTTGGCATGGAAAGCAATTCCCAGTCCGGCAATATTGAGCATTGGTAAGTCGTTGGCACCATCGCCCACAGCAATAACCTGTTCCAGATTAATTTTCTCAACCTGTGCAATTAATTTAAGTAATTCGGCTTTACGCCTACCATCCACTATTTCACCTACATAATTTCCGGTTAGCTTTCCATCCACAATTTCCAGCTCATTGGCATAGACATAATCCACATCGAACAATTTCTTGAGTCGGTTGCCAAAATACGTAAAACCTCCCGAAAGAATGGCAATTTTAATTCCGCAGATTTTCAATGTTGACATCAAACGTTCAGCACCTTCCATAATGGGTAGATTTTGTGCAATTTCTTCCATAACGGATTCATCCAAACCTTTGAGCAAAGCCACCCGCTGTTTAAAACTTTCGGTAAAATCAATTTCACCACGCATTGCCGATTCGGTAATGGCACGAACCTGTTCACCTACTCCTGCACGTTCAGCCAACTCATCAATCACCTCCGTTTTAATAAGCGTAGAATCCATATCAAAACAAATCAAGCGGCGATTCCGCCGAAACATATCGTCCTTTTGAAATGAAATGTCAATGCCTAATTCGGTGGAATATTTTATAAATTGGGTGGAAAGAATATTCCTATCAGGAATTTCACCTCGTACTGACAATTCGATACAAGAACGTACCGAATTTTCATCATCTGTTTTGAGCGATAATCGTCCGGTTAATCGTTTAATAGAGTCAATATTAAGGTTTTGATCGGCAAGTACTTTGGTTACAATAGATAACTGACTGGCAGTTATCACCTTGGCAAGTATAGTTACAATATAGCGATTTTGACCTTTGCGAGCAACCCAATTTTCATAACGTTCAATTGAAATAGGAGTAAAACGCACATTTACATTTAGTTCCGAGCATTTAAATAGCACTTCCTTTAAAATATGACCGGATTGGGCATCGTCCGACATTTTAAATAAAATTCCAAGCGAAAGCGTGTTATGAATATCGGCTTGCCCTATGTCCAAAATGGTGGCTTTATATTTACCTAAAATTTCTGTAACTGCTGTCGTAACACCGGGTTTATCATCTCCCGAAATATTGATTAGAATAATTTCACTATCCATGTTCTTTGTTGATTATCTTTAAATAATTGTATTTTACAGAGTGACATTCTGAACTTTCTGACTGTAAAAATTTCGACTGCTTTATTTTCTGTTCAAGTATTTACTGTAGGTATCCAGTGTATTCTGAACGTATTTAACAGTTACTTTC
>JBAWXD010000122.1:0-11095 GCA_037144275.1 Paludibacter sp.
AGGATGAAATTTAACTGTCAGGTTTCACTTCGGAGAGAAACCTGACAGCGGAATAGATTTTCGACTTTAGTTAATAACAACTTTGAAACTTCCAACATTGGTTGGTGATTTCAACTGTAGCAGGTAAAATCCTTTTTTTAGGTTTATGGTCGTCAGATTATCAGTTGCCATTACTTTTGTTATTGTTTGACCTTTAGTATTGTACACCGTAATCATTTCTCCGGCGGCAGTTCCTTTTACAAACAACTGATTTTGTGATGTATAAAATAATATATCTTTTTTAATCATGTTAAGTTCTGTTGTTTTATCTACAATTCGTCCGGTTCCTGTCAGTAGAATTTTAGGATTGCTAAGGTATGTATCAGGGCTGGCAATAGTAAGGTTGTTATCTCCCAACGTTAATGTTCCGGCTGTCATTGTCAACACAGCAGTTACTCTTATGGGTGTACTTAATGTTAAGTTTGCAGGTGTTCCTGTAACATTAATTTCTATATTATTTGCTGAGGTAATTTCAGTTATACTTTGATCCACGGTTTGAGCAGCACTGAATGTGTAATTGGCAGATGGATCAAAGGTTTTTGTACCGGTTAATTGTCCAACTGCCTCCGTAATTGGCGTAGCATTTGTGTTAGAAGTTTTCAAGGTAGCACCTGCTCCCAACAAGAATGAACCTGAACCTTTTAAAGTTTTAAGTCCCATGTTAAGAGTTGCATTCGGATTTACTGTAAATGTACCGCTTAAAGCTGTAATAGAATTTGTTATAGATATTATTCCTCCTGTGTTGCTAATAATGATATTATTGGCAGTAGTTGGATTATTTGCAGTTTGAGCTGCTGTGCCATTATATTCATAATTAGCCCCTGCATTAAAGGTTTTGGTTGTAGTCTGAACAGCACCTGATGTACCTGAGCTTGCAGCTACTCCGTTGGTATTACTTGTTTTCAGTGTTCCACCTGTTTCTAATATAAATGCACCTGTTCCTTTTACCGGACTGGTACCGCCAATCAAAGTCCCGAATACATCAAGGGTAGCACCATTTAAAGTAATAATTGCACTTAATGTCATGGTACATCCTACCGGGATAATAAATTTATCAGCGGTATTATTAAATGTTGTTGGATTAGTTCCAGTACCATCCAGATTTGTTCCCCAGCAGGTTAATGTAGCCGTAGCTATGTTTGTGGTACCATTCACTCCATAATAATCAATTGCGAAACTCTGTAACGGCATGATAAATAGACCTAAAAAAGAAATGATTAATACAGCTAACGATTTACTACGAAAGGTTAGAGTTGAAGAAGAGTTGATTGTTTTCATAAATTTTAATTATTAAAGATTACTTAGCTAACATATTTATTTTGAGAAATTAAACTTTATATTCATTTGACATCTTAATTAATGGTCAATAAAATCTGAAATATTTATTTTTTGAAATACCATATCCGATTTACTGCCTTCGTAAAGAATTCCAATCGTGTTTTCATCCACAGAAGTAATACACGAATAACCTCTACCACTATTTTGATCCAACAATATCCATTTTTCACTTGGCCATGTCATGCCATCGTCAAAACTAACTTTTAGGGTAATATTATTTCTATTTGATATAGAATTAGGGTTTGAAAAAAGTAATACGGATTTCTTTATTCCTTTGTAAGTATAATAATGTTTATGAAGACTTGCCATACAGGTAGGTTCAATCAATGCCTTTCTGGATGTGGGATGCTCAGTCCATGTATTGCCCATATCGGTGGTAGTAGAGATTACCCTTCCATTTATTAATGTATTATTTTTGTTGCGACCATCGCGCATATTGAGCATAATCGATCCATCTGTCAGTTCCACAGCCATACATTCATTTACACCCGAATAAGCCGGATTACACGATTTCCAGGTCGTACCTCTGTCATTACTATAAATGAAATTCGAAAACGGAGTTCCGTCAGCATCCCTTCCTTGCGTGGGCATGACCAACGTTCCATTCGTTAACGTAATGCCATGACCGGGAGCAGGACAGAACAGCCACCATTCCTCCAGTTTAACCTGTCGGGTAATATTAATCGGCTCACTCCATGTTGCACCGTTATCTGAACTTCTTGTAATCATAAATTGTGAAGTTTCTTTCACATCAAATCCAGGTTGAGACCCTCTTGAACTCCATTGATGTTGCCATAAAGTACTTGAATTGTTAAGTCCTTCGATAAATTTTCCTGTTGTACCATCCAATAATCCATACATCCATAAACCGGCAACAAAAATATCCCCCGTCACTTCATCCACTAAGATATTAGCATCGCTCACTCCATTAAATTTTTCGGGAAGCCCGCCCCACTGTTTCATATCCAACACAATTTGTAGTGGTTGCCAGGTAGCACCTCCATCCAAACTTCGGTTAATGGCAATGTCAATATCTCCTTGTAAATCGCGCGACATGGTTTTTCGGGCATCATATAATGCTATTAAAGTGCCATTTTTTGTGGTTGTCAAGCCCGGTATTCGATAAGTATTCACTCCATCATCGGTCGTTTTACGCAATGCAGCTCCGAGTCGTAAACCTTTCGCACAAGTGGTCTTCGAAGCATCTACCACTCCCAAATCAGTTGTAATTTCAACACAGGAAAGATTTAGCTTGTGTGTGAGTTCTGCTTTTTCATTTAGTTTTACCGAAACCCAAAAACTTTGTACTGCTGCGCTAATAGATATATTCGATTCAAAAACAATTTCGTTGGCTGGCTTTACACTTACCCCAAACTGATTGACAGTACTAAACGACCCATCAGCATTGGCAGTAAATAATGAAATACTTTCGATGTCATCCATAGCCGATGATTCAAACAGCGATAGTTTTACTTTTGTCAGCGTAATTTTTTCGGCTTGACCTTTTGCCAGGGTTATTTTCAGTAATGCATTTTGTTCCAATCGGGTCAAAACCGGAAGAACTGAAAACGAAGTAGAAATTGTAATATCCTTAACTGTTGGTTTATAGCTGTCTTTCGGAGGATGATTGGCATCCACACAGGAGATAAAACAGCAATTAAGCATTATAAATAGGAGTATTTTTTTTGACATAATATTTTCGGGTATTTTTTATATTAGTGTTATGTTAGCTTTGTTATGCTGTATTAAAAAATATGGTAACATATTGCTGAACAGCATTATAAAATTTTAAAAAATCAGCTCATTTTCAAATTAATACAACATTATTTACTATTTGATAAATTTGCGGGTAGAACTCCCCGATTTAACTAAATAGATTCCTGATTTCAACTTCTCAATGTTTAGTTGATTTTTAATTGTCGAGCTTATCATCGTTCCTATAGTGTTGAAAATACGAATACCCTCATTCGAAGATGCATCAACATAAATCATGTTATCATGTATTTCAATATTTGAGTTTTGTTCAACGATATCAACTTTAGATGTTGTGCCCCCAACCTCTTTAAAAGTTAGTGTTTTAAACCATAATCCATCTATGTTGTCAAATCCTTTTTCATGCAAAAGAGCAACATCTCCATTGCTGAAGATCGCGAGATCGGAATAAGATGTGTAAATATTATCTACAGTGGAATAAACATATCCAACTGCCCATGTTTTTGCATTGTCGGTACTAATTTTTATAGTACCATTACGTCGGCTACTGGCATTATTCGGGTTCGAAAATAGAATATTTCCTTTTCCGGTTACAGTATTTAATGAATGGTATATTATAGATCCCTGACAAGTCGGTTCTACCAAAAAGTAATCGAGGTTATAACTTGGAAAAGTTTTACCTCCATCACTGCTAACGGAGACAACCCGATAATCATTAGTGGCATCCGAGTTACGCATATTCAACATTATTTCACCCGTACTCAATTCTACAACTGTAGACTCATTACCATTGGTATAGGGTACATTCCCACCTCTGCTCCATGTAGTTCCACCATCGTCGGAATAAATAACATGAGAATATTGATTAGCACCTGAATTCTCTCGATGATTAGCCGGTATAATAATGCGGCCTATGTTTGGAGCAAATTTTTTAATTATTCCATGACAAGGTCCCGTCCGAAACCAGGTAAAACCCGGTGGATTTAAATAGACATCTAAACTTCTACCGGTCGACCATGTTAAACCATCATTGTCAGAATAAGTTACATATACAGATAAATTGTTTGCTCCGGTTGGATTAGCACAATACAACAACAGGATTCTACCAGAAGGCAACACAACCGGACAAGGGTTCACAGCTCTGTTAGTACCGGGATTAAGGATTGTTATCAAATTACCCCAGGTTTGACCTCTGTCGATTGAGCGTTTCAGAACTAAATCAATATCACCATCATCAGCACAATCGTTTGTGCGACCTTCAGCAAAAGCCAAAATTGTTTCAGATTGGGATATTGCCAGGGATGGGATACGATAGCAGGCATGTCCTTCATCTCCAAGTATATATGGGTTAGAAGAAACAGATAAATTTAAAATTTCAGTAACAGCTGAATATAAAGGTTTCCCGGAGTTAATATTATCCAACGAATCTTTCTTATTCAAATTATCTGCCATTACCGAAAACGTCCAGACAACAGTTATTAGTAATATCAATACTCTTTCTTTCATTTAGTTTTTATAATATGATTATTTATTGTTTGTAATTGAACTTATACAATTATATTAATAACCACTTGTTTGAATCAAATTTGGATTTATATCAATCATAGCTTGTTGTATTGGGAAATAAAGAGGACAGCTTTGTTCTGTTTTCCCCGACATATTGGGAACAACATCGAAAATATTGATAGTACCCGAAGCGTGAGCCCTCATTAAATCAGGCCATCTTTTCAGTTCAAAACAAAGTTCACGAGCCCGTTCGTTTAAAATTTCCTTTGCTACTTCGTCTTTGGTTGTTGCACCTGTGTATGCCCCAATACCTGCACGAGTTCTGGTTCGTTCGAGTTGGACAATAGCTTCAGGGACACGATTGCTCAAGGCAAGTAATTCTGCTCTAAGCAAGACAATATCAGCTAATCTGTAAACAATAATATTGTTGTCGAAATGGCGATCAGCATCAGGATATATGGTACCACGAAACTTATTCTGAGCTGTTAAAATTACTTGGCCATTTGCGCGTTTAGCTTCAATATAGGCAACTGCTGCTCTATTGTCATTGGTTGCAAACAAACTTTTAAGTTTTGCTGAAGGAGCATTTTCATGTCTTGCATTTCCACCTTTAGAGTACGGAATACTTTCTTTGTTCACTGCACTAGATATATAGGTTACAGCAGTAGTTAACCTTGAAGCATACATCCCTTCTGCTTCATTAATACCATTGTAGATTGAGAATATAACTTCCGTGTTTTCTTTATCCGAAAAAACAGATGCATAAGTACCCGGAGCTCCAATTTGTGCTTTACTGATTGTTTCAGCAGTTTCTAGTGCTGTTAATGCATTGTCAACATCTTGAATATTTCCGCTTTTCAATACTTCATATTTCCAGGCAAGAGCTTCCGCTTTTAATGCTAATGCAGCTGCTTTCGATGCTTTAAACCTGCTTATTATAGCATCTTCGGGGAAAAGAGATATAGCCATATCGACATCTGCTAATACCTGATTTACTACATCTATTGCCGGACTTCTAACCGGACGTTCCTGAATGGCAGATTCTGTAGGAATTAGTACAATTGGTATATCACCATAAGACTGAGTAAGCAAAAGAAGAATGTAAGCTCGTTGAAAATAAGTTTCAGCAAGTACACGATTTTTGTCCGATGCACTGATAAACGGAATTGGACTTCCATACTTTAACAACAAATTGCAATGATGTAAATGGGTATAGAATTTCATCCAATTAGGTGCATTTGATACACTTAATGAATTTTTCCACGCATTCGAAGTAGTACCCACAATGCCATTATCCATTGCATCTCCTCTATCTTCTTTGTAAAATGTTTCATTTAGCACTCCACGAAAATCTGTGTAAATACCAACTAAATATCCTTTCACATCTCCTTCCTGATTCCAGTAAGTTGAACGGGCAATTTCAGAAACCGGTTTTACGTCAATCCATGATTCACAACTTGTTAATGCCAAAATTGCTATAATTAATACACTTATATTTTTTTTCATCGTAAATTTATTTTAATGTGATTATACAAACTTAGAAGCTAAAATTAGCAGTAAAAATAACTGATCTGGGGCGGGGAAAAGTACCGGCATCAGCTCCAATAACTTCGGGCGTTAAACCATCATAAGCTGTAAGGTATCCTAAATTGTATACCGATAATGAAAGATTAATTCCTGATATCTTAAGATTTTCAAGCCATTTCCCGGTGAGCGCATACGACAACGAAACTTCACGGAAAGCTAAATAATCTCCCTTTTTAATATAAAGTGTATTTAACGACCCTCCATTAAATCCTATGGTCGGCGAATTGGGTCGTGCATGATTCCTCATGCCGAAATCCCAGTCAGATTCTACATCATAGCGGGGAATTGTAGCAATATCACCCTGTTTTTTCCATATATCGGGACCTGTAACATCTGTTAGGGTTGCATAATTATTACGACTATCAGCATTCGCTCCTGCTCTGAACATATTGTCAATCACATTGCCCATCGAAAAATCAGTAACAATTCTGAGAGTGAATCCTTTATAAGTAAAGGTGTTGGTAAAACCACCAGTAATATTGGGATTTAAATAGCCTACCTGCACCAAATCTCTGAAATCGATTGTATCATTTTTATCAACATCTTTCCAACGGGTATCACCACCCTTCTTAGGTAAACCAATAGAACTTGCAGCAACTAATGCATCATAGGGTGCACTGGCAGCTTCTGCATCAGTTGAATAAACACCTAATGATTGAAAAGCAAAACGAGCACCGGGTCTTTCACCTTCTGCTAAACCACCTGCATACACATATGTTCCTGATTGTGGATCGAAGATTATACCTCCACTAATTCTGTTTTTTTCAGCTCCATTATTGGGAAGTGCTCCACATACTAATTGATTAAATGCAAAATTAAATGAGGTGTTCCATGTGAAATCTTTTGTTTTTACGGGAGTAGCATTGATTTCAAACTCAACACCCTTTGATTTCATTTCACCATAATTACTTTTTATCGACGTAAAACCCGATTCTGCCCATAGAGGTTGTGACATTAAGCGGTTAGTAGTTAACTTAGAATAAATGTCAAATATTAAATTAATCCGATTATTAAACAACCCAACATCTAATCCTGCATCAGCCGAAGTAGTTTTTTCCCACAATAAATCATTGTTTGCCAATACGGTATTTAGCAAACCTGCCTGACCATTGTACATGTAGCCCGGACTATATTTACCTTCAGTATCTGCAAGTGTCAATATATTATTTCCTGTTTGTCCATAGCTGGCTCTAAGCTTCAGACTATTTACTGTTTTGAGTATTGGTTTAAAAAAGTTTTCATTGTGCATATTCCATCCTGCCGACATACCGGGGAATATCCCGAAACGATTATCAGCAGCAAATTTAGATGAACCATCCCGGCGAATACTTGCTGAAAAAAGGTAACGTTTATCGTAATCATACGTTATTCGACCAAATAAGCTAGTCATTTTATTGATATAATAGGTGGTAGAAACTTTTTGCGAAGTCGTTGAAGTTGCATTTAGAGTTGTTATATAATCGGTTGGAGCTCCGTAACCCGACCCTGACATAGCATAAGAATGATCATTGGTCTGATTAATACCAGCCATAGCTACAAAATTGTGCTTCAGTATTGATTTAGTGTAGCTTAAAATTGCATCGTATTGAAAATGTGCATCAAGATTATGGGAAGCTGAAGCTTTTCTATCTGCGTAAATTTGATTTGCTTTTTCAAATGAATTGCTTATTCCTTCGTTGTTGTAGAATGAAAATGTTGGTTCAAATTTCAATCCGGGAAGGATTGTCCATTCAAGTCCAAGACTAAGATTAGTTCTGCTTACATAATTTTCACTTGTACGATAATACAATTCATGAGCACGGGTACGAAAATCATTTCGTAATTCACCAGGAGCAGGGGTTCCATCTTCATAATAATCGCGCACGGTTCGGGGCATACGCGCTGCTCTCGACATAACATTACCTTCAGTATTTCCCAAGTCAACATACTTTCTAAACGAATAATTGAGAGAAGACAATACTTTTAAATTTTCCCTGATTTTATAGCTGTTATTATACAAAAAACTCATACGTTTATAACTTGTTCCAGTCACAATTCCCGGTTGATCAAGGTATCCGGCACTCGCAAAATAGGTAGATTTATCGTTACCACCACTAAAATCAATATTCACATCCTGCCCCACGGCGGTTTGAAAAAGTGCATCCTGAAAGTTCGTATCCTTAAATATCAACAATTTTCCGGGATTTACAGGGTCTTCCATAGTTTCCCAACCTTTATTAGTTAATAAATCATCAACATACGCCTGACCATATTTGCTAACATAATCATCCAGAAAAGCCGTAGTATTGAGCGTGTTACGGGCATTCTCTGTACTCATGGCAAATGCACCGGATAAATAGTTCTGGGGATTTAATGCATGTAATGCCGAAGTACGAGTGGCATATAAATAATCATGTGCAGTAGATAATTGATAACGTTTGGGCTGGTTATCAACATTCAAACCATACCTAAGGTTTATCTTACCTTTGCCTTGTTTTCCTTTTTTAGTCGTAATATTTACAATTCCGTTGTTTGCTCTCGAACCATAAATTGCTGTAGAGGCAGCATCTTTAAGCACTTCTATCGATTCAATATCCTGTGTGTTTACATCTTTCATTGTACGGATTATTCCATCAATAATTACAAGAGGAGTATCTGATTCGGGTGATGTGGATGTTCCTCCTCGAAGAATAATTGTAGGGTCTGATCCGGGTTGTCCTGATCCAACTCTGACCTCGAGCCCGGCAACTTTACCCTGCAGTAAACTTAACGGATTGGCTACATTTGCGATGGATAAATCTTTTGCCTGAACTTTTGAGATAGAACTGGTAATGGTTGCTCTCGATTGCTTACCATAACCAATGGCAACTACTTCGTTAAGAACAACATAATTTTCTTTAAGTACTATTTTTAAATTGCTATTTTTCTTTGCAATAACTTTCTGACTTTCGAAGCCAATATACGAAACTGTCAAAGTTGCATTGTCAGATGTTTTTAAACTAAATTTCCCATTTACATCTGTTATGGTGCCAGATTCGGTGCCTTGAACAACAACTGATGCTCCAATAACGGGATCACCACTTTCATCTTTCACAGTCCCTGTAGTAAGACCTTTTGAATCTTGAGCATAAAGGGGAGTAAAATTCAAAGCTGATGCTAAAAATACCAGTAATAGTGAATAAAATAGTAATTGTCTGACTTTCAACTTTGAGTTAGCATTCTTTGATTTAAGCATAATACATGATTTTAATGGTTATTATATTTTATTATATTGTTAACTTATTAATAATTTTTGAATAAAATTATTAGGATGAAAGCATTAAAGCTACATTGCTTTCATTTTCATTTCCAGTATAAGATTTGACCGAATACCCGGTTTTATCTCGCCAGTCGGTATAACTATTTTATCCTTCCACCAAAGGGCTGAAGTACATACTGGAAGCAAATAGTTTGAAACTTTTCCGGCCTTCTTCCATGTTTTTTTTTGAGTGTCAAATTCAATAATAGTTGGAGAGAATCCATGGTGTGACACAAATTCTTTGCGTAATTTTAGTTGTAATTGTTCTTTTTCTTTGTTGGGAGCTACTTTAATTCTCAGTTCAAGCTCAAATCTTCTTTTGAAACTTTTAGCATTATCGCCTCCAAAAAACACTAGTTTCGTTTCATTTAACCTAATGATTGGAGCGGCCATTAGTATTAGGCTTTCTTTTTCATTCAGCTTCATTTTACCTAAATACTCCCATGCATTTTGGCGAGGTGAAAATGACCAACAATCATCGTATATTGATAATTTTGAGCCATTTATATGCCTACCTCCAAACAAATATAGTTTTTCGTTTCCTGCCAATCCGACAATTGCTGATACGATAGATTCACTTCTGATTTCTCCCGGTAAACCTTTACTTTCCTCCCAAACCTCTTTTTCAATATCGAATTTGTAGGTTAGATTTCCAGATTCGCAGTATCCTACTATCAAAAATGTTTTACCTATTAATCCACCCGTTATAGGAATAAAATGATTTGGAAGCATTGAAACTGAATCAATTTGCAAAGTGTTTTGATCACCAAATCTCAGCCGATACACTATTTTGTTTATGCCAGTTGATGTTACTCCACCTAATACAAACATCGATGTATTTGTCGAAACTGAGATACCATTATATATAGCTACCGGAAAAGTATAATTATTTTTATCTATCCAGTCAATCGTATTATTCACATTCAAGTTGCCAATGTGTATCTCATTTAGTATCTTTTTTTTACCATTATTCCATGGGTATTCTTCAGGAAAATTTGAACCACCAATTATAATTAATTTGTCATCTAGTATTGAGGCGCAAGGCCCTGCCATACCCAATTGTTCGACAACTCCCGACGAAGGAATTGTTCCAAGTTTAGTAGCAATTACTTTTGAAGTAGCATTTAGTTGCAATGTATTCAAAATCAATATTATATATACACAATTAATAAGTCTCACAGCTTTAATTAATTTTTACACACTATACACTTTCACATTATGAAAAATTGATATATTGCGCTTTGTCTTGGTTCTTGGCACTTGTTTCAAATGACTTCTATTGTATATCGATTATTTAAGTGCGGTTGAGGTCGGATTACCCACAATTTTTTTATGAAATTCGAATTGTGTATTTAAATGTAAGCGCATGGCTGTTCTGAATGCATCCGCATTTTTCAACCGCAATACCTCGATGAGACCAGCATGCGAAATAATTTGTTTCACCTTATAATCTTTCGTACGAGGGGCATACGATGCAAATAAACGTCTGAGCAAAAAATGAAAATCGGACAAACTACTGTTGTTTGTTATTGAATATAAATAACTATGAAAGTCAATGTCAAGTTTAATTGATTCCTCAGTAGTTGTAGCAAGTTCTTCTTTTTTTACAATCTCAAGCAAATTTTGAATATCATT
>JBAWXD010000123.1:0-11046 GCA_037144275.1 Paludibacter sp.
GGACTTTCACGCGCTATGGGTGATTGGTTGCTCGGCATGAACGCCACCAGACTTTACACGCTGAAATACGGTAAAAACCGTCAGGTACTTTCTATTGGGCGTGTTCAAACACCAACTTTGGCATTAATTGTAAACCGTCAGTTGGAAATTGAAAATTTTAAACCGGAAGTATATTGGGAGCTTAAAACGCTATATCGCGATACGGTCTTTTCGGCTACCAAAGGTCGGTTTTCGTGTGTGGAAGAAGGAACAAACTTTCTGGATACGGTTAGAACGGCTGATTTTTTTGTAACTGATATTTCTACCAAAAAAGGAACCGAATCTGCACCTCGACTGTTCGATTTGACTTCGTTACAGGTTGAATGCAACAAGAAATTCGGATATTCGGCAGACGAAACCTTGAAAATTATTCAAACTCTGTACGAAAAAAAGCTTACTACATATCCACGTGTTGATACTACCTACCTGAGTGATGATATTTATCCGAAAATTCCGGATATTTTGAAGGGAATTAAAGACTACGCACTTCTTACAAAACCATTGCTCGAAACAAAAATTCCAAAAACAAAAAAAGTTTTTGACAATTCAAAAGTCACTGATCACCATGCCATTATACCCACTGGTGTTCATCCAACGGCTTTGAGCGATACAGAAAAACGTGTTTTCGATTTGGTGGCTCGACGCTTTATTGCCAATTTTTATCCTGATTGTAAAATCTCGACTACCACCGTGTTGGGTGAAGTGGAAAAAGTAGAATTTAAAGTCAGCGGAAAACAAATTCTGGAACAAGGATGGCGTATCGTTTTTGCCAAAGTGCAGGAAGAAGAAAAAGATGCTGAGGAGGAAGAAGAATGGACATTGCCAATCTTTGTAAAAGGAGAAAACGGTCCACACGAACCTACACTTGCCGAAAAATGGACTTCGCCACCCAAGCCATACACTGAAGCAACTTTGTTGCGCGCCATGGAAACAGCAGGAAAGCTGGTTGATGACGACGAATTACGCGACGCCTTGAAAGAAAACGGTATTGGCAGACCATCAACCCGTGCTGCTATTATCGAAACACTTTTCAAACGGGATTATGTAAGGCGTGAGAAAAAAAATCTCATTGCCACTAATACGGGTGTGGAACTGATTCAGGTTATTCAGGAAGATTTGCTCAAATCGGCTGAACTGACAGGGCGTTGGGAAAAAAAACTCCGACAAGTAGAAAAAGGTGAATATCAGGCAAAAGATTTTTTGGATGAATTGAAGGCCATGGTTACGGAAATTGTTTTCAATGTAAAAAGTGATAATCGACGACCGGGTGAACAATCATTGAAGTTCTCACTCGAAGTGAAGCCTTCTGTTGAAGGTCAAATTTGTCCCCTTTGTGGCAAAGGCATACTTTTGAAAGGAAATACGGCTTTTGGATGCAGCGAATGGAAAAATGGCTGTACATACCGGCAGCCATTTTAAATTGCTTTTAATTTTAACTATAAATTATCAACGTACTACTATTAACTGATTTTTTGTATCTTTGCGCTTCTTTTTTACAAGCTAACGAATGACATATCAAACCCATACACTTTCAAACGGACTTCGAATTATACATAAACCTGACCAATCGGCTGTAACCTATTGTGGCTTAGTCATCAATGTCGGTTCACGCGATGAGGCTGAAGATGAGCAGGGAATGGCGCATTTCCTTGAACACATGCTCTTTAAAGGTACTGAAAAACGCCGTTCGGGACATATTATCAATCGCTTGGAACATGTTGGTGGAGAACTCAATGCCTATACTTCGAAGGAAGAAACAGTAATATATGCAGCTGTGTTGAAAGAGTATTTTGAGCGGGCTATGGAGTTGGTTTCGGATATTGTGCTTCATTCCGTTTTTCCTCAAAAAGAAATTGATAAAGAGGTAGTTATCATTTTGGATGAGATTCAGTCCTACAACGACAGTCCTTCAGAATTGATTTACGACGATTTTGAGGAGCTGCTTTTTGCAAATCATCCCATAGGCCATAATATTCTGGGAAAATCAGATTTGTTGCAAAAGTACAAATCCAAAGATGCTGTGAATTTTATTCAGAAACATTACCGACCTGAAGAAATGGTATTTTTTGCGTTGGGTGATTTGAATTTCAAACAATTAATCCGCTGGGCAGAAAAATACTTACTCACTAAAGAGACTGAATTAAAAGTAGTTGAACGCTTTTCGCCAACATCCTATAAACCAATCAAAAATGAAATAAACAAAGATACTCATCAGGTTCATTTTATGTTGGGAAACAGGGCGTATGATTTATACCATCCTAGTCGTATGGGTATGTATTTGCTCAATAATATTCTGGGTGGACCGGGCATGAACAGCCTGTTGAATTTATCGCTTCGCGAAAAGCACGGATTGGTTTATAATGTAGAATCAAACTTTCAACCCTTTACTGATACCGGTTTGTGGACCGTTTATTTTGGCTGTGATACCGAAAATGCTGCCCGATGTGAGCAGTTGGTGATGAATGAATTACAAAAACTACGTGAACAGAAATTATCTGATAATTCGCTAAAAAAGTATAAGCTACAATTGATGGGACAAATGGCTATTTCGTCCGAACAGAAAGAAAATCTGGCACTTAGTCTGGGAAAAAGTTTTCTCAGATATAATAAAATAGACAACCTGGAAGTTGTAAAACAGCATATTGATTCGGTAACTTCTGAACAATTACAGATAATTGCCAACGAAATTTTTGATCCGGAAAAATTATCCTTTCTAAAATATGTTTAAACAGTGAGCAGTCAACAGTGAGCAGTCAACAATTTAAAGAGATGTGACGACATGATTAAAAATAGTTTGTCTTACGTAAAAGCATATAATTTTGCAATTAGAGTTGTGAGAGCCAATCAATTTTTGCAAAACGAAAAAAAAGAGTTTGTGCTATCTAAACAATTTTTACGTTCAGGAACTTCAATTGGAGCTAATTTGGCAGAAGCAAATGGTGCAATTTCTGATAATGATTTTTCTGCTAAAATAAGTATTGCTTACAAAGAATGCTTGGAAACAAAATACTGGCTTGCTTTATTAAAAGACACGAATTATATTGATGAGAATATGTTTATCAGTTTGTTTAACGATTCAGATGAAATAAGTAAAATGCTTTTTTCTATCCTTAAATCAACAAGAATTAAAAAGAATACTGCTAACTGCTAACTGTCAACTGATGACTGTAGATGAATATATTACTGCACATTCCGATTCCGAGCCTAAATATCAGGCAAAAGTAAATCGTGCAACACATGTGCGAATGATAAATCCGAGAATGTGTTCCGGACATTTTCAGGGACGTGTTTTGGCTATGTTTTGCCACATGATCCAACCCGAAAAGGTACTTGAAATAGGCACTTTTACCGGATATTCTGCTTTGTGTATGGCTGAGGCGTTGAATGATGATGCTGTTTTACACACTATTGAATGCGACGACGAACTGGAAGAATTTATTTTGCAAAACTTTGCCGGTTCAGAGCATAGACATAAAATCAACTTGCACATAGGTGATGCATTAAGTGAAATTGAAAAGCTGAACGAAATTTTTGATTTGGTTTTCATTGATGCAGATAAACGTGAGTATCTGGCTTATTATGAGGCTGTTTTGCCCAAACTGAAACCCGGTGGTTTTATTTTGGCTGATAATACGCTTTGGGATGGAAAAGTGCTGAAACCGGTTGATGCAAACGACAAGCAAACCATTGAAATCATGCGGTTTAATGATTTTATTACTGCAGATAAACGAGTAGAAAAAGTAATGTTGCCGTTGCGTGATGGATTAACGATAATCAGAAAAAAATGTGCCAATGTGCCAATAAGATAATTTGATAATAAAAAAAGTGGCTAAATCATTGATTTGAAATTTATTTATCGAGAATAATCTAAGAAAAAGTTTTATTAGCACATTGGCATATTAATAAATTAGCATATTGAAAATTATGTATATATTTGAATTAGAATTTAAAGTACGTGATTACGAGTGTGATATACAGGGGGTTGTGAATAATTCAGTGTATCAGAATTATTTGGAACATACCCGGCATGAGTTTATGGAAGCAAATCATATTAGTTTTGCTGAATTACACGAACGAGCTATTGATCCAATGGTTTCGAGCATTGAGATTGCTTATAAAATTCCATTACGACCGGGGGATAATTTTATATCTAAACTTTATGTTACAAAAGAGGGTGTACGCTATATTTTTCATCAGGTAATTCACCGAAAATCTGATAATAAATTAGCTATCAAAGCCAAGGTACACGCTGTGGTAGTGATTGATGGCAAACTTGCTACTTCACTTTCTGAGTTTGATGAGCTGGTAATTCGCAGTGGTTCCAAAATTGAATAAACTATTTAGTCGGTTGGCTTGTTTATCAATTTGAATTTGATAATTGTATAATCAAAAATTGAAATGAACGAATTTTTAGAAAAAGAAGAACAAATAGTCAGAATGCTGAAAACAGTGTTCGACCCCGAAATTCCTGTCAATATTTATGATTTGGGATTGATTTATAAAATTGATTTAGCCGACGATGGTCTATTAACGATAGAAATGACTCTTACAGCACCCAATTGCCCTGCTGTAGACTTTATTGTAGAAGATGTGCGCATGAAAGTGGCCAGTGTTGAAGGAGTTACTAACGTGGATGTCAATATCGTTTTTGAGCCCGCTTGGGACAAAAGTATGATGAGCGAAGAAGCACAACTTGAACTGGGATTCCTCTAACAGTTAACAGTCAGCAGTTAGCAGACAGCCTAAAAATGTTGCTAATTATTGACTGATAACTGATAACTGTTAACTGATAACTGAAATGGTTTATTTTGTTTCCGACGCCCATTTGGGTTCACTGCTGGTAAATGATAATCGAGCTCACGAGAAAAAACTGGTTGACTGGCTTGAAAAAGTACGGGTTGATGCTACAGCTATTTTTCTATTGGGTGATATTTTTGATTTTTGGTTCGAATATCAAACCGTTGTGCCAAAGGGATTTGTCCGTGTCTTGGGCAAACTGGCAGAATTGACTGATGCCGGAATTGAAATTCATTTCTTTATCGGAAATCACGATATATGGACCTTTGGCTACCTGGAAAAAGAAGTAGGTTTAATAATTCATAAGGAAGCTTATACCACCAAATTAGGCGATAAAACCTTTTACATGGTTCATGGTGATGGTTTGCATTTAGATAGAAACGGTTTTGTTTTTATCCGTAAGATTTTTCACAGCCGTTTTGCTCAATGGCTTTTCGGCAATTTTCCACCACGTCTCGGACAGAAGTTTGGATATAACTGGTCATACAGAAATAGGCTGAATCTTATTTATGAAGAAACTACCTATAAAGGCGAAAATGATGAGAATATTGTAGTTTTTGCCAAGCAATATGCCGAAAACCACGATGTTGATTTTATGATATTCGGTCATAGACATATAGCACTCGATTTGCAGTTAAAAGATAATAAACGGGTGGTTATACTCGGTGATTTCGTCGGAATTTTTTCTTATGGAGTCTTCGATGGAAACGAATTCAGATTGGAGTATTTTGAAAATGAACAGTAACTCCTTGCTACTTCCCGCTTACTGATTTGTAAGCCAATGCAAACATTTTCATTTGTTTAATCATAGCCAGCAACCCGTTCGAACGGGTAGGAGAGAGGTGTTCTTTTAATCCTATTTTGTCAATAAAATAGAGTTCAGTGTTTATTATCTCATCTGGTGTGTGACCCGAAAGAACCTGAATAAGCAATGAAACAATTCCTTTTACCAAAACTGCATCGCTTTCGCCCTGATAAGTAATAATCCCATTGTTTAATTCGGCATTCAGCCATACACGGCTCTGGCAACCTTCTATAATATTTTGAGGATTTTTGTGCTTCGAGTCAAGTGCTTCAAGCGAATTTCCCAAATCAATGAGCAATGCATATTTGTCCATCCAATCGTCAAACTGGCTGAATTCTTCAATAATTTCGTCTTGTAATTCGTTGATAGTCATTTTGATATTTTGTTTACTGCCCTTCGGGCGTTATTTGGTTTGTGTTATTTTCTTCGTGTTATTATTAGATATTTTATAGTCTTTATTGGCACATTATAACAAATAACAATTAATTAACGACACAGTCAAATAACTATTAATAACAGTAAAAGTATTAACTCAACATCACCACCACCCGTTTCAGTGCCTCAATAAAATTATCTATCTCTTCTTTTGTATTATAAAAAGCAAAGGAAACACGCACTGTTCCCGGTATGCCAAGCGAATCAATCAGCGGTTGTGCGCAATGATGGCCGGTGCGAACAGCAATGCCCAATTTGTCGAGTAACATACCGATATCGTAGGGATGAATTGTTCCAACCAGAAAGGAAATGACTGCACTTTTTTCTTTTGCAGTTCCAATAATGCGCATTCCTTCAATCTCGAGTAAGCGCTCAGTTGCATAAGTGAGCAAACCGTGTTCGTGTTCGGCAATAGTATCTAATCCGATACGTTGGACATAATGCAAGGCTTCTGCCAATGCTGTGGAACCTATATAATCAGGTGTTCCGGCTTCAAACTTAAATGGTAATTCGTTATAAGTTGTCTTTTCAAATGTCACTGTCTGAATCATTTCGCCACCACCCTGATACGGTGGAATGGCATTCAGTAAGTTTTCTTTTCCATAAAGTACACCTATTCCGGTTGGTCCGTAAATTTTATGAGCGGAAAAAACGTAGAAATCTGCATCAAGCTCCACTACATTAACCGGAATGTGCGGAACAGACTGCGCTCCATCCACCAAAACCGGAACATTGTGTTCATGAGCTAGTCTGATAATTTCAGCCACCGGATTTATGGTGCCTAACACATTCGAAACGTGAGCAACAGAAACGATTTTAGTGTGTTCGTTCAGCAATGATTTATAGACATCTAAATCCAGTTCTCCCTGTTCATTCATCGGAATCACCCGAAGTTTCATTCCTTTCCGCTCGCACAGCATTTGCCAGGGAACAATGTTGGAGTGATGTTCCATAACTGAAACAATCACTTCGTCACCGGCTTTGCAAAAGGCTTCACCAAAGGAAGTTGCCACCAGATTGATAGCCTCAGTAGTGCCACGTGTAAAAATAATTTCTTCGCGTTTATCGGCATGAAGAAATTCAGCCACTGTGCTTCGGGCTGATTCGTGTGCTTCGGTAGCTTTTTGGCTCAAGTAATGAACGCCGCGATGGATATTGGCATTGAGATGATAATAGCCTTCTTCAATTCGCTCAACAACACAACGTGGTTTTTGAGTCGTTGCACCGTTGTCGAAATAAATAAGGTCTTTAGTATATATTTTCTCAGCCAGAATCGGAAAATCTGCCCGAATCTGCTGTACTTGTTCGTTAGTCATGTAAATGAAACTGTTTCAAGGTCTTTTTGTTCGGCAAAAGTACGTTTTTTTTGTCAATGTGCCAATTTGCCAATATGCTAATGTGCCAACGTTCAGAAGGACAAACATAGAGACTAATCCAATGAATTTTATGTTTTATTGGCACATTGGCATATTAATCTCATTGACATATTGTCTAATTTCCTGATTTCAACAATTTTTAACCGCCTTTCGGATAGCAATTGTGAAATAATGATGTACTTTTGTGTGATTTTTCCCAAAAACTGCTTTCCACAAAATAAGCACTTCAACATGAATAAAACACTTCTAGCTAAATTCACTCCGCACATTGCTGCTTTTTTCTTATTTATCAGCATTTCTATATGGTATTTTTCTCCTATTATTGAAGGAAAACAATTGATCGGACATGATACTGAAAGCTGGATGTGCATGGCCAAGGAAACTATTGATTTCAATACTACGCACGACGATGTTACCTTGTGGACAAACTCCATGTTTGGTGGTATGCCTACTTACCAGATATCCTTGATTCAACCCTATAATCTGATTAAATATATAGACGATGTAATTCATTTATTCCCCGGTCAGATTGGAAATTTGATGTTGTATTTAATAGGATTTTATATTTTATTGCTTGCATTCAGAGTGAATCCATGGCTGGCTATAGCCGGTTCTATTGCATTTAGCTTTGCTTCTTATAATTTTATTATTATGGCGGCCGGTCACAATTCCAAAGCTATAACTATTGCCTACATGGCACCACTGATTGGCGCCGTATTTCTGGCATTCAGGGATAAACGATTGTTAGGTAGTATACTGACAGCATTTTTCCTGAGTCTGGCTGTTCGTGCTAATCACGTTCAGATTTTATATTATACGGTTTTGATTGTGCTTTCTTTAGTAATTGTAGAATTTGTTTTTAGTGTAAAGGCAAAAGAAATCAGTTCGTTTCTGAAAACAAGTGGCATGTTGTTGGCTGCAGTAGCTATTGCGGTTGGAATGAATGCCACCACCTTACTCGTAACAAACGAATATGGCAAAGCTACTATGCGTGGCGATTCAAATGGTTTGACTGTAGATAGTCAAAACTCACAACACGGGTTGAATAAGGATTATATAACTCAATGGAGTTATGGTATTGATGAAACCATGACTTTATTAATCCCAAATTTCAAAGGAGGTGCAAGTGCTGTTAACTTGAATGTTGATAGTGAAACCGGTAAAAAACTCGCGTCGTTGGGTGCTCCCGACGTAGATAAAATTTTGAAAGAGAATCAGTTCCCGCTTTATTGGGGAGCACAGCCTTTTACTTCAGGTCCGGTTTATATTGGCGCTATTGTTTGCTTTTTGTTTGTTCTTGGCTTATTTTTAGTTGATAAACGGATTAAATGGTGGCTGTTGCCTGTGATTGCCCTGACACTTATGCTTTCGTGGGGTAAAAATTTTATGTGGCTCACTGATCTATTTATCAATTATGTGCCACTATACAATAAATTCAGAACGGTTTCGATGACTTTGGTTGCAAGCGGTTTTGGAATTACTTTGATCGCAATATTAGCATTGAAAGAAGTTTTTGCTGATAAAACGGATAAACAAAAATTGATTAAACCCGTGATGATTAGCGCTGCCATTGTAGGTGGAATAGCATTGATTTTCGCATTGATTCCTTCGCTGGCAGGTAATTTTACTGCAGCAGCCGATGCTCAGTTTCAGGGAAATAATGCTTTCCTGAAAGAAACCTTACCCCTTGATCGTGCTGCTATGTTGCGTATGGATGCCCTACGTTCACTGGCATTTATACTTGCTTCAGCTGGTTTGATTTGGTTATATGCTAAGAATTTCCTTAAAATAAAGGTCGCCTATACACTTTTTGCAATTTTGTTTCTGTTTGATTTAGTTCCGGTTGCCTTGCGTTATCTGAACAATGACAATTTTAAACGTGTCCGTCACGTCGAAACGCTTATTGAGCCTTCTACAGCTGATAATATAATACTTCAGGATAAATCACAATACCGTGTACTGGACGCCACAGTTAATGTCTTTAATGATGCCTCACCCTCGTATTTTCACAAAAATATTGGTGGCTATCATGCAGCTAAATTACGTCGTTATCAGGAATTGATCAACATGCATATTGAAAAGGAAATCGGACAATTGTTTGGAGCTTTTGGTCGGGCTAAAACGCCTGATGTGATTACCAACACTATGGATTCGCTGGGCGTGTTGAATATGCTGAATATGAAGTATCTTATTTACAACAAACAGTCTGCACCACTTGTGAATCCCTATGCTAACGGAAACGCGTGGTTTGTAAATCATATACGGGTTGCTGCAAATGCAAACGAAGAAATGACTTTGTTGGGTAAAATCAATACCAAAACAGTAATGGTGGTTGATAAAGAATTTGCATCACAGTTGCCATCTAAACTAACACCGGATACTTCAGCTCGTATAGCTTTGACGAGTTATAAACCAAATCATTTGATTTATAATTTTAGTTCAAAAACAGATCAGGTGGCTGTGTTTTCTGAAATTTATTACTCAACTGGCTGGAATGCCTATATCAATGGACAGAAAGTGCCTCACCTGCGTGCAGATTATTTGTTGCGTGCCATGCCACTGAAAGCAGGAAGCTACGAACTTGAATTCAAATTTGAACCAAAATCGTATAGTGTGGGAAATGCTATTGCGCTGACCTCGTCCATTTTGCTTATATTGAGTCTGCTTGGTTTTGTTTTCTGGCAATGGAAAAGTTACCGGAAATTGAACGTAAAAGCATAATTCTTTTAATTGATAATTACAATAAAGAAATGACAAAAGATAAAAAGGTAACCAAACCTGGTTTCTCAACCATACATTTAACGTCTACTATCAGTATGTCGCTTGTGTTGTTTTTGGTTGGATTGGTTTTTTTGCTGCTTTTCGTGGCGCGCGATATGAGCACATTCGTAAAGGAAAATATTAATCTTTCCATTATTTTGGATGACCATATCAGCAAGCCTGATGAGCAACGAATTGAAAAATTTCTCACAGCTTCGCCTTATGCTAAAACGGTTGAATATATATCAAAGACTGATGCATTGAAGGATCATATCAGTAGTTTGGGCGAAAATCCACAGGAATTTTTGGGTTACAATCCATTGAAAGCTTCTATTGAAGTCAAGCTGCATGAAACCTACGCCAATAATGACAGTGTGACTAAAATTCAATCGAAACTAAAATCGTTTGATTCTATTTCACGTATTGTTTATCAGAAAGATGTAGTGAGTCTGGTGAACGAAAATGTTCGGAAAGTCAGCTTTATCCTGATTGGATTAGCCCTTATTCTGCTTTTCGTTTCGGTAGCGCTAATCAATAATACTATTCGTTTGTCATTGTATTCCAACAGATTTATTATCAACACAATGAAGTTGGTTGGAGCTACGCCCTGGTTTATCCGTAAACCCTATTTGATAAGCAGTATGCTTAACGGATTGATAGCGTCGGTAATTTCAATTATTCTATTGGTTGGAGTCATATTCTTCGTTCAGTATGAATTTGGTATCTCCGGGCTAATGTTACATTCGCTAAGTTTCGTATTTGTTGGATTTATAGTCATTTTGTCAGGCATTATGCTCACAGCTGCCTCTTCGTATTTTGCGGTTGGTAAATACC
>JBAWXD010000124.1:0-10948 GCA_037144275.1 Paludibacter sp.
GAATCAGTAAGTACTTATTTGTGTGTTTAATTATGATGTTCTAAGTGTATATGTGTGCTCTTCGTGATTTAGTATTGAATTATTATAGCAGCTTCAACTGCACCCTCTTTCTCACAGCATCCACTTCTAACACTCTCACTTTTACATGCTGATGCACCGAAACCACTTCAGCGGGATTGCTAATATAGCGGTCGGACATGTTGGAAATATGTACCAATCCGTTTTCCTTAATGCCTATATCCACAAAAGCCCCGAAATTAGTGATATTAGTAACTATTCCTGGTAATTCCATACCTATTCGCAAATCGCTGATAGTCTTTATATTGGCATCAAATTCAAAAACCTTGATTTCGCTTCGTGGATCACGTCCGGGCTTTTCGAGTTCCTGAATAATGTCATTTAGGGTTGGAAGTCCAACATTTGGTGTTATATACATCTGTAAATCAACAGTTTTCTTTAATTCCTTATTATGAATCAATTCCTTTACATCCACTTTCAGGTCTTTGGCCATGGCCTCTACTATCGGATAACTCTCTGGGTGAACAGCAGAATTATCCAGAATACATTCAGCATCGGGTATGCGGAGGAAGCCTGCACACTGTTCGAAGCTTTTTGCGCCCATTTTAGGCACTTTCATTAACTGTTTACGGCTTTTAAACGCACCATTTTCGGTGCGAAAGTCCACAATATTTTGTGCCAACTGCGGTCCGAGACCGGAGATATAAGTCAGCAAATGCTTACTGGCTGTATTGAGGTTTACTCCTACCCGATTCACTGCATTTTCAACGGTTTGATCCAGCGCTTTTTTCAGTTGAGGCTGATCCACATCGTGTTGATACTGTCCCACACCGATTGATTTAGGGTCAATTTTCACCAGTTCAGCCAGCGGGTCCATCAGTCTGCGACCAATTGAAACCGCTCCACGTACCGTTACGTCATAGTCAGGAAACTCATCACGGGCAATTTTGGACGCGGAATAGATAGAAGCGCCGTTCTCACTAACCACAAATAGTTTTACTTCACGGTCGAAACGGGTATTCTGAATAAACAGCTCGGTTTCGCGCCCTGCCGTGCCATTTCCGATAGCGACTGCCTGAATGTCGTATGCTTCCACCATTTTCTGAACCTTGCGCATGGCTTGCTGTGTCTCATTTACAGGTGGATGTGGATAAATGGTTTCGTTATGCAGCAAATTTCCTTGTGCATCCAGACAAACCACTTTGCAGCCAGTTCGGAAGCCAGGATCTATGCCCAACACCCGTTTTTGTCCCAATGGCGGTGCTAAAAGCAGTTGTCTGAGGTTCTCTGCAAACACCCGAATGGCTTCAGTGTCTGCTTTGGCTTTACTTTCTGAGGCAAATTCGGTTTCAATGCTTGGTTTCAGCAAACGTTTATAAGCATCTGTCACCGCATCAGCCACTTGTTCAGCCGATTCTGTTTCTCCCTTTACGAAGATTCTGTCTAATTTTTCCAGACAATGTTCATCTTCCGGCGAGATATTTACCCTAAGAAAGCCTTCGGTTTCGCCTCTTCGCATGGCTAAAAGCCTGTGTGAGGAGCAACGAGCCAGTTTTTCTGTCATATCAAAGTAATCGCGATATTTTTGCGCTTCTTCGTCCTTTCCTTTAATCAGTTTCGACGAAATAATGGCTTCACGGGAAAAAATCATACGAATAGAGTTACGAGCCGATTCGCTTTCATTAATCCATTCGGCTATAATATCACGAGCTCCGGCCAGAGCATCGTGCACATTTTCCACTTTATCTTTGACAAACGGCAATGCCATACGTTCCACATCATTTGATTGCTGTTTCATTAGCATCTTAGCAAGGGGTTCTAAGCCCTTCTCACGTGCAATTTCAGCTCTCGTACGGCGTTTTGGCTTGTAAGGCAGGTAAATGTCTTCCAATTCCGTTATATTCCAGCAGTTGTCAATTCTGGATTTGAGTTCGTCGGTTAGTTTATCCTGCTCTTCAATGGATTTAAGCACGGCCAGTTTGCGTTTAGCCAGCTCGCACAGCTTGTCATACTGCTCTTTGGTATCGCCCAACTGCACTTCGTCCATGCCGTCGGTCATTTCCTTGCGATAACGGCTTATAAACGGTATAGTAGCACCTTCATCCAATAGTTGAATGGCATTTCGAACTTGTTTTTCGGTAAGTTGAAGTGAGGAAGCAATCAGCGTTATAAATTTGGAAGGAATGTGTGACATTAAATAAAAATTTGAAAGTTTGTAAAGTTGCGGAAAATAAAAAGGTCTTTAATCCCTTTTATGGGTTTGGAGTATTAATGTAGAATATTAAATACCAACTCTTTAAGCAATTCACCTTCGTCGGTACTGGGGTTGTCAATGCCTTTATAGCGGGCATCGGTTTCACGAATCCAGGAAATGATGTTCATGGTTTTCCATGCACCAAAGCTTTGAGCGGCTTTTTGGTAATCTTTTACGAAATAAGGGTTTATCCTGAGTTCTGAAGCTACGTATCCCGGGCTTTTATCAGATAAATAATGATAAATCATTAAATCACTGAAGAACTTAAACAGCTGAGCAAGAGTCAGAACCATAGGATTAGCTTTCTTATTATCAGCAAAATAACGAACGATACGGTTTGCCTTCAGTACATCGTTGTTTACCAATGCCACCTGTAATTCAAAAACATTAAAATCTTTACTGATTCCAATGTTTTTCTCAATCAATTCAGGTGTAATACTTTGTGATTCAGATGGTTTTGTCAGAATAAGTTTATCCAGTTCATTGACTAATTTACTCAAATCAGTTCCCAAAAATTCTGAAAGCATAGCGACTGCCTTTTCATCGATTGCCACGTTTTTGGATTTGCAAAACTTCGAAATCCACGAACCAACCTCGTAATCACGAAGTTTCACCGATTCATGCACAACGGCAACCTTATTGATTTCCTGAAACCACTTTTTTCGCTTATCAGGTGTACCATATTTATAACAAAAAACTAATATAGTGGACTTTAATGGATTGGATAGGTAATGAACCAGATTATCCCATTCTTTAATCAGCTGGGCTTCCTTAATTATCAATACCTGATGCGATCCCATCATTGGATATCGCTTGGCAGCATTTATTACGGTGTTTATATCAACATCTTTTCCATACAAAATACTTAAATCAAACTCTTTTTCAGTTTCATCCAATACATTTTTCTGAATATAATCCGATATAAAATCGATATAATAAGGCTCTTCGCCCATTAAAAAGTAAACAGGAGCATATCGCTTTTGCCGTAAATCAGACAGAATTTGATCGTGAGAAATGGAATCTTGTTTGGCCATATTTTTAATCTCCCCTTAGGGAATAAGAAGTATTATTCAAATCGTAAGTGCTTGACAGTTTTACTATTATGAATCAATGAAGATAATGATTTCACACCAATTTTAATATGCTCTTCAACAAAATTAGCGGTGACTTTCTTATCGCTTTCAGATGTTTTAATACCATCTTCCTGTAATGGCATATCGGATACGAGTAACAATGCACCAATTGGAATTCCATTATAAAAACCTACAGAAAAGAGGGTTGCCGTCTCCATATCAACTGCCAATGCGTGAGTTGAGCGTAAATACTCTTTAAAATCTTCATCATGTTCCCATACCCTCCGATTGGTGGTATAAACTGTTCCAGTCCAATAGTCTTTTCCAAAGTCACGAATATTTGATGAAACTGCACGCTGCAGACTAAATGCCGGTAATGCTGGTATTTCAGGTGGAAAATAATCGTTAGAGGTCCCTTCACCACGAATGGCGGCACTTGGAAGTATATAATCCCCCATTTTATTTTTATCTTTCAACCCCCCACATTTTCCTAGAAACAATACAGCTTTAGGATGTATAGCCGATAATATATCCATAATAATTGCAGCATTCGGGCTTCCCATGCCAAAATTAATTATTGTAATGCCATTAGCAGATGCATTTGGCATATTACCATCGCGTCCAATCACTGGCACATCAAACCACTCTGCAAAGAGTTCTACATAATTATTGAAGTTGGTTAGAAGAATATATTCTGTAAAATCTTCCAATGGTCGCTTCGTGTATCGTGGAAGCCAGTTCTCTACAATTTCTTTTTTTGTTTTCATTCGTATCGATATTATATATTGTTTTAGTAACTTCGCATTCAATAATGATGCTAAATTTACAGTTTCAAAAATTGTGGAAACAAAAATACAAAAAATGTGGCAATTAAATCTACCTGAGTATAATTTTCGTATAAAAAAACAGAATGAGAAGCTTCTTATTTTCGATTCTCAGCGTAGACGTTATGTATCGCTTACCCCAGAAGAATCGGTTCGTCAGCACTTTATTCGCTTTCTGATTGAAGCAAAAGGTTATCCTGCAGCACTATTAGCAGTTGAGAAACAACTTAATCTGAATGGTATGAAGAAGCGATGCGATGCTATTTTATATAATCTGGAAGCAAAACCAATGATGATAATTGAGTTTAAAGCACCAAATGTGACAATAAATCAGGAAACATTTGATCAGGTAGCCGTATATAATGCCAAATTGAAGGTCAATTTATTTATTATCAGCAACGGAATTGAGCATTTTTGCTGTAAAGTAAATACTGAAACTGCTCAATATGAATATTTTCCTGAAATTCCTGATTTCAACTCACTTTTTGTAATGAAAATGTAATATCAATTTAATTCAATATAAATCAACATATTAAATGCTTTTTATCTAAATTAAAACAAAATTGCTTACATATTTAATGTTAATAATCACACCATAATTGAAATTTTAACCCAGAAAATGCTATTTATATGTTTTAAAACATGTATTTTTGCACTGTCAATTAGAAATAATTGACAATTCGAATCTAATACAAGGAAATCCACTTATAAACTGTAAGGGAATTCTTTGTATTTTTTATTAGTATAAATTTAAAATTTTAAGTTATGAAAAAGATTTTGTTTTCAGTTATGGTGTTGGTGTCATTCTCAACTGCTTCATTTGCATTAAATCAAGACGACGATTATAAAGTATTAAACAAATTGACAAATAAAGATGCATTTGTAAGTCTTGTCGGTTATATTAATGCAGATAGTGATCAGGCTTCCTTTTTAAATGAAGTGTTTCAAACAACTGTTAAAGAACTAAAAACCGCAGAAAAAAGTGACAATGAAAAACTTGCAGAAAATGTTATGAACTATAACTTGTATAATGCAAAGTGTATATTGTCAGAAGAACAATACAAAAAGTATTTAGTGTTTCTAAATTATTATTTAAAAAATGATAATTTGTTGTCAATCAACAAATAACAAAAAAAATACATTCACTTAATGACACCAAAAGGGTGTTTCTCCTCGAGAAACACCCTTTTCTATTTGTTTTTTAAGCGCGTAATTACCTGGTGGCTTTTCAATTCCCTGAGTGCATCAGCTGCAATCCAGCGGGCTGATTTTGAATCCTGTAGCTGAATTCTTTCTGCACATTCAATGGCTTTTAAGCGCAAAGCCTCATTTCGCTTCCCAATTTGGCGCAAAGCCCAGTTCACAGCCTTACGAACAAAATTACGTTCATCCCATGCTTCACGCTCCATTAGCTCAAAATAAGGGTAGAAAGATTCATTAGGAGCTTTTTTATCATAAATAACCAAAGCACATATCAAAACAAAGGCAGTACGCTTTACAAACTCCTCATTTGCAACAGAATAGCTTACAATTTTATCTTTTGCGAAAGGGGATTGAATAAGTAAGCTGCAGCACTGATCGCAAATATCCCATGAATCAAAATCTCTTACCCAGGCATCAAACTGTTTTTCAGTTACTTGTTTCGAATCATCGATAAAAGATGCCAGAATTCTTGCTTCATGAATTCCGGTTTCCCATAATTCTAATGCGAGTTCATGATTCTTCCCGATTTTTTTTGCAAAAAGTCGTAAATCCGGAATTTTAATGCCAAATGCATTGGAATTTTCTATGCCAAAACGTTCTAATTGAGCAAAATGAGCCGGATTTGAAAGAGTTTTGAGTTCTGTAAGAACCTCTGATACAATCATAAAAAATGTTATTTTAGAAATTCAACCTTCGATAATCTTTTGTGGGTCTCAGAATCAAAATAAAGAAGCGAAATACTATCAGCCGAATTCAGCTTAAAGCGGGTCGGATTCCGGATATAATCTGCCGTAGGAATTAAATGATACTGATATTCAGCATTTAATATTCCTCTATACACCCAAACGGGAAAATAGGCTGTTTTCAAAATAGATTTAGATTTCACAGCTATCTCAACTTTTACCATAATTCCACCATCGGAATTTGCCTGTCGCTGATTAGAGATGAAATTACCAAGCGAATAAAATACAGGCACCGGAGTATTATCCTTTGTAATAAGCGTTTCTGCATTTTGAACCACATGTGGATGTGAACCAATAATCAGATTAATTCCATGATTTACAAAGAATTGAGACATCGTTTTTTGGTATTCATTAGCCTGAAGTTCATATTCTGTTCCCCAGTGAATAGTCATAATTTTGAAATCGGCTCCTAGTTTATCGGCTTCATTGATATCATTTATAATCTCCACAGTATCAATAAAATTGACTAATGAAGGTTCCTCAACTTCATTTCCATTTGTTCCGTAAGTACAATTTAGAATAGCTATTTTAATGCCTTTTGACTGAAGAATGATTGGATAAAGACTATCCCGTTGGTTTTCGTCGACATAACTACCTGCAAATAAGAACTTTCGTTTACTTAGCTGACTTATAGTTCGTTCAAGCCCAGGCTTTCCACGATCAAGTACGTGATTATTCCCCGTTAAGAGTAAAGTAAAACCGGTATTTTTAAGTGCATCCAACAAAGCATCCGGCGAAGAAAAAGCCGGGTAACCACTATAAGGCTTCCCAGCAATGGGAACCTCCAGATTTGCAATGGCAAAATCAGCTTTTTTGAGATAGGGCTTAATCCATTTAAAGCAAATATCGTAGTTATATGATTCATTCTGAGGATTGTAAGCAGCTTCAACCTGAGGCATATGACCCATTACATCTCCAACAAAAATAAGGGATAGTATCTCGTTTTCAGGTGTGACGAGTGTATTAGAGTTGCTGTTTTGAATAAAACTGCAAAAGAAAAACAACGAAACAAACAGCAAAACAGACTTTTTCATACTAAATACTGTTAGTTTGCGGGAGGTAGGAAGATTTATACTTCCAATGCACCGATTATATCGGTAACCGACTGAAATCCGTGTCGGTCAAGATATTCATTTATTCCATCAAGTACTTTAATTGCAACCGTCGGATCGATAAAATTAGCAGTACCAATCTGAATAGCTGATGCACCAGCCAGTAAAAATTCAATTGCATCGGCTGCATTCATTATACCACCCATTCCAATTACGGGAATTTTGACAGAATTAGCCACCTGCCAAACCATACGTAAAGCTATTGGTTTTACTGCCGGACCTGAAAGCCCACCGGTAATAGTTGAAAGAACCGGCTTTCTTTTCTCTGAATCGATAGCCATTCCAAGTAAAGTATTAATAAGGGAGACCGAATCAGCTCCTTCAGCCTCAACAGCCAGTGCAATTTCCGAAATATCGGTTACATTTGGCGAAAGCTTAACGATTATTTCTTTTTTATATGCTCTTCGCACTTCTCTAACTACCTGAGCAGCAGACAAACAGCTTGTTCCAAAGGCCATTCCACCTTCTTTTACATTCGGACAGGAGATGTTTAATTCAATTGCAGGTATTTTTTCGATTGAATTTAGCTTTTCAGCCGTCTCTACATATTCATTTATCGTAGAACCGGACACATTCACAATTATATTTGTATCAATGTCCTTTACAGTTGGTAATATATGATTAATAAAGTAGTCAATACCTTTATTCTGCAGTCCCACAGCGTTTAGCATTCCTGATGGAGTCTCTGCCATACGTGGATAAGCATTGCCCTGACGGTCGCGAAGCGTAGTTCCTTTCACAAATATACCACCAATTCGCGATACATCAAAGAAGTCTGAGAACTCGGGTCCATAACCGAAAGTGCCGGATGCTGTCATTACCGGATTTTTCAGTTGTAATTTGCCAATATTGATATTTAAATTTGCCATTTCAGCTTTGTAATATTAAAAACAGGTCCTTCCGTACAAACACATAAATGCCCTTCGGTTGTATCAGTCACACAACACAAACAAGCTCCAAATCCGCAAGCCATTGTATTCTCCAGAGATACTTCGCAAAAAGCCTTTTTTTCAGTTGCATAATCAGCCACAGCTTTCATCATAGGCCTTGGACCACAGCTATAGATATAATCGAAATTTGAGGCTTTTAAAAGCGAATGTTGCGTTACAAAACCCCTTTCTCCCTGTGAACCATCCTCGGTGGTAGTGTATACATTTCCGAATTGCTCAAATTCACATAATTGCAATAAATTGTCTTTAGAACGACCTCCCAATACAAAGTTACAGCTGTATCCGTGCTCTTTCAGATACGATCCCCAGAATAATAAAGGTGCTATTCCAACTCCACCACCCACTAAAAGGATCTTTGCATCCTTTTTTACAGGCAATGTGAAACTATTTCCAAGGGGAAAAACCAGATTAAGTATATCTCCTGCCTTTAGTTCCGACATTTTTTGAGTACCATCACCCACAATTTGAATCAATAGCCAAAGTTCATTAGCCTCATAATCAACGTAATTAATTGAAATAGGACGACGTAGAAAGGTTGTTGGAGAATTATCTACCCGAACTTCAGCAAATTGTCCCGGTAACATTTCAGGGAGTTTATCAGACGATGTCAGGATTAAAAGGGAGTATTGATCATTCAGAACTTCGTTTTTCTTTACAATCAAATCGAGCATGAATTTCTTCATCAAAGATATTTAGTTGTGTATCAATAATTTGAAATTATTAATACAGGTGAGATAATTCAAAATTATGAGTATGCAAAATTACAAAATTATCCCGATACGACAAGTCAAATTAAACCTGCCGATTATTAAAAATTCCCAAATAAATCAGCATGTATAAAATAGCAAATACATAATTGGGTATTATTGAAATTCCTGAAAAGTATTGTCGGAATAATAGACTATGATTTTACGTACTGTTTTTCCCGGAATTTCAATTTGTTGAATTTGAATCGGAGGCTCGGGATGCGAATTTAGAGATTGAGCTGGAATTTCAACCTTTGTTTGTGTACTTTGCTGGATGCCTGTATTTATTGAACTATTTATTTCGGCATTAACTTGTTCTGAAATAACTGATTTTGAAGCACTTTCATCATCCTGAGGGAATAATGATTGCATCTGAGATTGCTTTACATTTCTTTCCGTCGTACCTTGACCCATTATAAGCCATTCTGGACTGATATGCGGGAAGCGATTTAGAATACTTTGGAGAACTGAAAGGCTTGGATTATTTCTTCCATTTAAAATGTGAGATAGAGTAGAGCCCTGAATTCCAATCGCAGCTGCAAAGACTGCAGAATTCATTCCTTCATTTTGCATTACTTTTTCAATTCTGTCTTTTTCACTCATAGTTTCAGATAAAATTGTGAATTGTATAATTAGAATTATTTTACAAAGATATGTGAAGCAATTCACATATGCAAATCATTTACTTTTGTATAGTAATACATTTGTGATTCACAAAAGTAATATGACAATTGTTTATACGAACTTACAGCTTAATTTATTCAAACTGTTTATTATAAAGGCTTTGAATAATAATCGTAAACAATATAGTATTTAAACTACAGGTTTATATTAAGTCAATTATATCTATTGAATATCAGTATATTAAATAAAATATATTTGAATAAATTCTACAAATAGCAGTGATTGTCACAACTGTAAATACAACGATAAAGTTATAGATTATATATAAATTATATATTACTGATATATTGTCGTTTAGCACACATATATTACGTATTTATATTGTTTCATAAATGAAGATTCTCATATGTGATTTGGTTTACAGTTGTATTATTTTGCTTCAAGTCGAACATTACAATAGGCAATTATTTAACTTGTCTTTTTGTGAAGTATATTCATACAATTGTAAATTGACAGTATTATTACAGAAGTGAAACCGTACATTTATAAACTAATTTATCAATTGATGTTTGATCAATCATATTTAATCTTTTCCGAAAGTTGTAATGACGTATTGTGATTTCTCTGTACACATTCAAAAATAAAGTCGAAAATAATAATCTTCGACCCTACCTTCAAATAAAAATTAATATATTATCAGGATATTGAATAATTAAAATGTTTAAAAAACTATATACTTTACTCTAATACACATCATTACAAGTATTTTGAGCTTCTGAGAATTGAAAATTTGCTGATATATGATATATTGTTCAGATAATTATCATTCTGGCACAAAAAAAAGAGTCCGAAACTTAGTTTCGAACTCTTCTGTAAAATATTAATGTGTTGATTAATCCTCTGATAACGGAGCAAAACCAGCCAATTCCTGGTCAACTAATATACGACCGCAATATTCACATACTATGATTTTTTTGCGTAGACGAATATCCAACTGACGTTGTGCTGGTATTTTATTAAAACAACCACCACAAGCATCACGTTGCACATAAACAACTGCTAACCCATTGCGGGCATTCTTACGAATACGTTTGAAAGCTGTAACCAGGCGTGGCTCAATAAGCGATTCAATTTCTTTAGCATGTTCACGAAGCTTTTCTTCTTCTTGTTTCGTTTCAGCTACGATTTCGTTCAATTCACCTTTCTTTTGATCCAAATCAAGTTTTCGTTCTGATAATTGATCGGCAGACGTTTTCTGGTCAGCTTGTTTAGCTTCCTGAGCTGATGAAAATTCACGAATACGTTTTTCACATAGTTCGATTTCAAGTGTTTGGAATTCAATCTCCTTTGACAAATTATCGTACTCACGGTTGTTACGAACATTATCCTGTTGCTCTTTGT
>JBAWXD010000125.1:0-10865 GCA_037144275.1 Paludibacter sp.
CCTTTTTAACCATGAATATCACGGATTGTTATTTTGATACTAATTATTGTACAAACCCCGCAGATAATACCAGCAGTGGTGGAGCCATTTATATTGCAGGTGGAACACAGAGTAATACCGTAAATATGCTTCGTTCTATATTTGTAAACAGTTCATGTACAGCTAAAGGTTCAGTAATTTGGTTTAATACTATTCCAAAAAACACCCTGAATGTAACAGATTGCAGTATGATTGGTAATTATGCAAAAAGAACAAGTACTGCCCGTGCTGCCATTGATGCCGACACCTATGCCAACTTGGATGTTGTGCTAAACAACTGTGTATTATCCAATTACAACAATAATTCAACAGGTGTTAAACAATCAAAATATGCTGATTTAATGTTGCTGAATCCTGCTACAAGTGCTTCTACATCGTCTACATTTACAAATACCATTCTGAACGGAACTCATTTTGGCAATGTGCGTAATAATACTTTTGATGCGATTCAACCCGATACATTGTATAGTAAAACACAGGGATTCTTGGATGATGCAACGATTAATCTTGCTCTGGCTGGCGATTTGAAAATTACCAATAAAATTGTTTACAAAAAAACATTTACTCCTGCTTTGCTTGGTAACTTTGTGGAACAAAAGGTATTTGATGTGAAAAGATTATTGGGTATTCCAATGACGTTAGTTGCAAATGTGCCTGTAGGTTATACACTTACTGTTGATGGAACTGATCATGTAGGTATCGGCTCGGATGCCAATATAAGTGTTCCGGTAGCATCTGTCGATCCTGTAATTGTTTTAAAATCAAGCACAGCGGTAGCTAAGCTGAATTCAATAAATGCCAATATAACTGCAGAAAATGGAGTAATACGTATCTCAGGCATTGAAAGTGGATCTAAAATAACTGCTTATAACCTGTCGGGTCAACAATTCTTCAGTAATACTTCCACTTCGGATATTTTGAGTTTTAAAGCCAAAGGTTTTGTATTACTTAAAGTATCATTTAATGGAAAATCCAGTTGCTTTAAATTACTTTCCGAATAATTTTTGAGTGGAAACAGAATCTGTCAATGAACAGGTTCTGTTTCATTTTCAATAAGAATTATCTCAACTCTGTAAATTTAATATTATGAAAAAAATCATTATCTCAGCACTTTTCCTTTCAAGTGCAATTACTTTCTTTGCACAAACAAATTTGATTACCGATGGTGGTTTTGAGCTTTTAAAAGCCGGTACGAAATCATACATTACCCTTAGTAGTGGCAAAGCTACCGGCATGTCCGGAAAATGGCAGTTGACTTTTGCCAAAGGGGGTTGCCCTGAAGGATGCTGCGAAGGCACTTCCGAAATTGTGAATACTGATAAAAAATCGGGTGAAAATTCAATTAAAATCAGCATTAACAAACAAACTAATCGGAACGATATTAAACTTCTTCAATCCATCAAATCAGTTCCTGCCGGTGTTTATGAAATTACTTTCTGGGCAAAATCCGATATGGCTGAATGTCTGCTGGCACTGGATGTTTTTATGTCGACTCAAGCATCAACCAACAACGGAAAAGACCCATTTACCGGAAATTTTGTCAGTTCTACTGATTGGAAACAGTATAAACTGAAGGTTGACATTTCAGCCTGGACTGACGAAGAACGCAATGAAATGAGAATCTCCATCCGTCCCAATACTACCAAAGCCTTACCTGCAGGTCCATTCCCTAAAACGTTCTGGATTGACGATCTAACTTTTACTCAGTTAAGCGCAAAATAATTTGTACATTTTTCATACACTCATTTACAACTAATCCTCAATTAGATCAGGGATTAGTTGAATATAACTTTTATACCTTATGAAGAAGATTAATCTTTTATTTTTGAGCTTTATAACTTTATCTTCACTAATTGCTCAATCATACATCCCACGTCAGGACTACCAGTGGTACACCTCCATATCCACAAGCGATAATAAAGGAAGTGCCTACACCCTTACACCTTATATGTGGATACCACCCGGTTGCCAGAAGGTAAATGCAGTTTTTGTAGCCAGTACGGCTGTTTTGGAGCAATTGTTGGTTGAAAGTCCGGAGATTCGGGCGGTTTTTTCGCGTCGCGGTGTTGCCATTCTGTGGTCGTCGGATAATTTCTATCATGATGATATAACGGCTACCGGTCAGATTCAAACCATGCTCAATGTATTTTCGTCCTTAACCGGTTATAACGAACTTAAAACCGTTCCGTGGATTGTAACCGGTCACAGTGGAACCAACCCCATGCCCCGTTACATAACGATAAACAGTACTTCACGCGTGGCCATGTGTATTATCAATAAGGCCACGGCTCAATGTGGCACAATAAATACTGTTCCGATTCTTTCCACCAACGGTGAATTTATGGAATGGGATAGTTATAGCCGTGATTTAACTGCCAATATTACAACTGAAAGTTCGTATGGCGATGTAAGAAATAATCGTTCGGCATCCAATCAGGTACTTTCGTATTATTTCGATCCAAACACCGGGCATTTTGATTGCAGTCGCCCTTTGCTGAAGAATATAGCTATGTGGATTGATGATACCTGGAATTTGCGTTTTGATACAAACGGAAATATGATTACGCTGGATCAAACTAAAGGCTGGATTGTGGGTTTGCCTTGTGTTGGTTATACTGCCGATCAGTTTTCACCCATTCCCTATACTAATCTGGCCACTGGAAGTCAGACCCTGACTCAGGTTAAGATGGCTGCCTGGTTCCCAAGTCAGCGTACTGCGCAGGCAGCTTACGATATGGCGAATATTTCCATGGCACGCAGTACGCAGGTTACCGGTTTTGTAAATCCTGCTGACGGAACTTATGATGCTCAGGCATACTGGTGGAGAGCCATCATGTTGAAAATTCCCTTTACACTGGGAACTGACGGTCATTCGGTTACACTTACAACAGCACCCTATACCCGTATGCCTAATCGGACTGATTATTTTGATAATGGTTTTAATGCAACACAAACTTTCTACAACAAAGCCGATAATTCCTTTACAAATTCCGGAAATCCAAGTCAGATTGAAGCCTGCAGCGGTAACTGGAAACAAACCGGAACCAATACCTTTGATTATATTCCGCGCTTTAAAAGTACCAATTATTTTATTGTTCGTCAGCAGGGCAATACAACCTATCGTTCTTCCGTTCAGGCCGGAAATGTGAATCTGACTTCTGTTACAGGAGGAACAACCAATACGATTACTTTTAATGCCATAAGCAATCAAAATATGAATGCGCTGAATCCAATTACGTTGGCGGCAACCAGTACAGCAAGTGTTACAGTGCGCTATTTTGTAAATAACGGTCCGGCCCATGTAAGCGGAAATCAATTGATTTTTGATAAAGACAGCATACCACCGAAAGCACATTTCCCGATTCCGGTTACCGTTACGGCTTACCACATGGGAACGGCTTCGCCGGCAGTCAATACGGCCACTTCCGTTTCACGCACCTTTTATATTATGAACGGTGCATTAACTCCGATTAGTTGGTTTGTTGCACCAACAGCTTTAGGAACAGCTGACGGAACAAGCTGGGTAAATGCTTGTACGATTCAAACTGCAGTGAGTTATGCTACTTACGGGGACAATATTTTTATGAAAGCGGGCGATTATAATTTGTCAGCTTCTTTATCGGTCGACAGCAAGGTGCTGAACATTTACGGTGGCTTTGCCGGTACCGAAAGTCAGATTTCTGATCGTCAGATGAGCGATTTGGACAATAATGGAATGGTTGAACCCTGGGAATTTACGAACAAAACACGTTTGGTAGGTGGACGTTATAAAGCTACTCCTGTTAGTTTTACTGTATTCAAAGTTACGGGTGGAACTGTCAGTAACGTGCGAGTAGATGGTATTTCTATAGAAGAAGGATTGTATTTGGGAGGTGGAAATCCGGGCGGTGTGAACATCAGTGGAACCTGTAACTTTACTAATTCCATTATTCGAAATTGCCGGGTGTATAATGCAGCCGGTGATGTAAACTCTACCGCATCGGGAGGTATAGCCACTTCGGTTACGGATGCTGTGATTGATGGTTGTCTGATTGAGAATTGCGAAGCACAGCCCTGTCAGTCTACTGCAGCTTATGCCGGACAGGCAAAAGGCGGAGGTGTTTGGTCAACCGGAACTATACAAAACAGTGTTGTAAGGAACAACCGTGTTTTATATAATAATGTTCAACCTGCAGGAAATACCAATACGGTTAAATACAATCCTTATTTGTATGCTGCCGGAATTTATCTGTATAATAAAACAGCTAAAGCCATCAATTGCGTGGTAAATAACAACGAAGTCCGGGTAATCAACTGGGATATGGTGAGTCATTCAGCCGATTTAAATTCCATCGTGGTGCGTGGTGTGGGTATTAATGCTGAGAATGGAGGCTCCATTATTAATTGTACGATTGTAAATAATGCTGCATCGGTAAAAGACCTGAATGGCAATTTTGTACTGACTGCTGCCAGTGCCGGACAAGGAGTAGGTATTTATCAAAAATCTCAAAATTCTGCGTCAACCAACAACGAAGGTTATCTGGTAAATACCGTTGTTTGGGGAAATTATGCTCCGGGAGTTTCGGCTAGTAGTCAGCAGGTTTATTTAAGTACAGCTACAAGTGCAGCTGCAGCTACACCTTATTTTGCCTATTATAATAACTTAACTCCGGCTTCTATTACCGGTCTTGTAAGTCCGAATACAGCTTATTTCGTGGCATCCAATCAGCTTAGCAATCTATCGGCAACCAACACCACTGCGTCAACAGGACCATTTTTCTATAAATCGACCACATTCGTTGGAGCGGTTTGGGGAACTGTGGCACAAGCTTCGTCAGATTCATTAAAGCTATTAACCACAGCCAACTGGAGTATTCAGAGCGGGTCGTATCTATTGGGAAAAGGAACAACTTCCTATAGTGCAGCGGGAAGTACCACACTTTCAGCTCCTTCAACCGATTTACTGGGAAATTCACGAAGTGGTTCGACTCCTTCGGCAGGCGCATTTGAATCACAGTATTTTACAGCTCTCAGTACTGTGAATATTTCAGATTCCTATAACCGTGTGTATCGTGCAGGAAATGAACTTTATAACCTTGAAGTCGGCGATAAAGTAACAGTTTTCGATGCTTGTGGACGTAAACTTCAGTCAGTGGTCGCAAACTCAAATCAAACTCGTATTAGTTCCAGGGGCTTTGTCATTATATCTGTTCAACACCTGAATGGAGAAACGGAATCTTTAAAATAAAGTCAATAACTTTAAGAAAAGGATTCTCAAAAAGGAAATAAGGGAAGATTCTTTGGTTGATAAGTTTTCTACGAAGGGTAAAAAAAAATTAAGGGTTTTAATATATCACTTAAGTAATGTGACAAATATAATGTCGTATTTTGAACGCTAAGAACGCTAAGTTACAAAGGCGCTAAGTTTATATTTTCTTTCCGTCATAGCGACTTTGCAGCTTTGCGTTTAGAAATATGTATTTATTTTTCACGACATTAAATAATTCCTATTACTTAAATTGATTATTCGGTACTTGAAATTTTTATATAGTATGGTTTAAAAACCTGATTTATATGAAATCTTAGCCATTAGTAGAACGAAAACACCCTGTTTTTTGCCCTTGTTTTTTATGTGTGCTTATTTAAACAACAATAAAAGTAAATTTTGAATTACTCTCTCAAAATCTGAAATATGAAAAAAAATATTGCAATCCAACTACTGACATTTACTCTGATAGTTGGCTCAAACCTTCAGCTCAAGGCACAACTTAAAACTTCAGTTAAGTACGTCAATTCATTTGAGAACATGAATCATCCGCAGGTAGCATACTGGTTTTTCTCCAAAGATATGCTCAATCCCGAACGTTTTGAAGGCAAGATAGACAGCTTGGCAAAATTCAGTAAGTACACCTTGATTTTTCTGACTTCCAGAAATGGTGTTGATTTTTACGATGCAGCCAAAATGCATCCGGTTTTTGAGCAAGTAGTAAAGTATGCTCATTCCAAAGGACTGAAAATTGGCTTGCAACTTTGGGACCGAAAATACAAAGTGCCGCTCGAAAGTACCGAACGAATGATTCAGGAAGGCGAAATTTCACTGGACGAAAACGGAATGGGTACCTATTCTGTAAAAGCAAAGTTTGTCCGCGATGCTCGTTCCATCCTTAAAAGCGAATTATTTAAAGTCTATGCTTTTAAAAAATCGGGAAGCGGTTTTTATGTTCCCGGAACGCTGACTGATATTACGGCTCAATGTAGCCCGAAAGAAGGAAAAGAAACGGTAGACGTATCAGTAAAGGCTGATAAAAAGCTCAAAGGCTACACGGCTTATATTCTGACACAGCATTATTATAATATTTGCACGAACCACAGTGCCGAAGCAGTAAATAACCTCACTCAGGCTCTGAAAAGCTATTCGGATATTCCGTTTGATGGGGTAGGTCTGGACGAATATACTAATATGCGGGTTTCTACGACCTGGGAACTGAAGAAAAACAACGATGTGTTTCGCGGCAGACCCTATTCTTTGCCGATGGGCGATGAGCTGAAAGCTGCAAGTGGAACTGAACCTGAAAGAGTCTTGTTGGATATGCGCTATGCTCCGGCGGGAAAACCCGAAATACGAATCAAAGCCATCAATAACTATATGGCGTTGATGCGCAGCGGTACCATGAATATGGAACGCACCATTTATGATAAAGGAAAGGAATTTTACGGACCGAATACCTTTATCGGGCTGCACGATACACACCATAATTTTCTGGATGGCGACGAAATCTGGCAAACCGGTCTGAACTGGTGGAATGTGAAACGTGATTACGGGCACAGCGACGAGGGAACTCCCACAGCCACTCAAATGGGAATTGGCTTTAGTTATCCGCGCAATGTGATGTACAATATGTATTACAACAAAAATCTGGACAACATTACTAGCAAAGCAATGTCAGACCTGACTTACGGCATTCGTACACACTACCACGCCATCAACGATATTCAAAAATGGGGTGTGAGCGTGGAGCAGCCCGAAGCACTTACCGAAATAAACAACGTGGAAAATGCGGCTCGTTTGCTGAATCGCTTTAATCCTTCTTTCCCAAAAATCAAATTGCTGGTTGTCTTTGGAATGGAAGAACTCGCCAACTGGTATCCTGATTCTACCAAACGGGGTATGACTGATATCAACAATTCGCTGAAAATTGAAGAAAAAGCCGTGGAATTGTGGAAAATGGGCTATCTGAATGCGCTTGTTCCAACGGATTTGATTGCCGATGGTCGTCTGAAAATCAACGCGAACGGCAAACCGCAAATTCAGGGACATGAGTTTGACGTCCTAATTTTTCTGTATCCGCAATATGCCCGTCAGTCTACCTTTGACTTTCTGAAATCGTATGTGAGTAAAGGTGGAAAACTGATGGTGGAAGGTCAGGCAAGTTACAGTTTTGACGGAAAAAATGTGAGCAAACAATGGAGCGAAATTGCCGAAAAAGCACTGATAAAATCATTCCGTGTGGATGAAGTAAGCAAACTCGGAATCAGCAAACGCGAATATCCCAATGGCGTGCTGAACGAAGATGGTTCCTTTACTTTTACGGGAATCAAAGATTTTCAGACTTTTACGGCAACAAACCATAACTTCACTATTGAAAGCAACGGACTGGTAGCTATTCAGACAGACGAAAACGGCAACCTGAAAAAAATGGTGGCAACAGCCTTTTCTTCCCTGAAAAAAGATGGAAAAACAATACTTAGCCTAACAAAACCGGCTGATATTTCAGTAGTTGTAAACAATGGAATTGCTGATATTATCGTTGCTGACGAGACGAAAACGAATAAAGCAAATGTTGAACTAAAATGATGACCGTAATGCAAACTAAAAAAATTATTATTGCCCTTTTATTTGTTTTACCAATCTTGGGCATTTCAGCACAAACCTACTTTGTGAGTACCACCGGCAATGACCAAAACTCAGGCACAAAAGAAAAACCATTTGCCACGCTCGAAAAAGCCCGTGATGCAGTCAGAAAGACTCACAAATCAGGCTCAGAAGCTACAGTTTTCATTCGTGGAGGAATTTACGTTTTGCAAAATCCCTTTATCCTGACTCAGGAAGACAATCAAACCACCTACACAGCCTACAACGACGAGAAAGTTATTGTGCGTGGTTCAGTCACTTTGAAACCGTCCGATTTTCATAAAATCACCGACAAAGCAACTCTGCAGCGTATTGATCCGAAACTTCGCGGTACTATTGTAGAAGTTGATCTGAAAGCCCTGAACATCAAAAATGCAAAGAAATATGCCGATTTGTTCAACGACGATGGTGGAATCGTCGACCTGTTTATGAACGATGAACGGATGCCACTTTCACGCTATCCGAATGCCGGTGATATGACGATGAAGAAGGTGATTATCAATGGTGGCGGTCAGGAAACGAAGAATGCCGACTGGGCAAACTTTTATGCATCCGGACAAAAAGAAGTAGCTAAGCCGCGCCCCGGAGTATTTGAATACCGCGACAAACGTACCAATCGCTGGGCGAATGTGCTCGACCGTGGCGTGTGGATAAAAGGTTTTTGGCGCATTCCCTGGCAAAACGAAGCCGTTCGCATTGCCGAAATTGATACGGTAGCACAAACCATTAAACTAGCCAAACCTGTTTCGGGCGGAATAGGCAACAAATATACACGTCCCGAAGGCAATGGAAAAGAACCTTACTGGCTGATGAACTTGCTCGAAGAAGTGGATATGCCGGGCGAGTGGGCGGTCGATTTCAAAGATCAGAAGCTCTATTTTTATCCGCCAACCAAAATTACTGTTGGAAGCGTGCGCCTTGCCGACATCAATGCTCCGCTCATTCAACTGAACAATGCTTCGAATGTCCAATTGAAACGCATTACGGTGGAAGAAGGTATGAACAACGGTATTCATGTGAACGGTGGAGATAATAACCTCATTGCAGGTTGCACCGTTCGGAATATTACCAAACGTGGCATTGTGCTCGATGGTGGAAAAGATCACACAGCACTGAGCAATGATGTGTACAATCTTGGTGCTGCCGGAATCTGGTTGCGCGGTGGAAACGAAGAAGTGAGTCCACGCATTCTCGCTAATTTTAAAGTCGTAAACAATCATATTTACCATTTCAGTCAGATTACCCGCATTTACGAACCCGGAATCAATGTCGGATTTACCGGTGGCGGTGGTGGCGGTCATCATGTGGCGGTGGGCATGTATGTGGCGCACAACCTGATTCACGATACGCCGCACGTCGGTGTACTTTACGGAAGCTGGGATTCAAAATTTGAGTACAACGAAGTGTTTGATTACTGCAAGGTTTCCGACGATATGGGCGCATTTTATTGCTACGACCTCTACGAACGGATGGGAAATCAAACTATAGCCTATAATTTTGTACACAACAGCCCCATTGGCGATGGCATTTATTTCGATAACGACCACCGCAATGTGCATGTGTATGGAAACTTAGTGGCACTTTTCAGTGACCCAAAACGTCGCGGAACTGGTTTTCTATATAAATCGGGCACACAGGCCAAAAAGAATTATCCTCAAAACATGGAGTGTTACAACAACATTGCCCTGAATTGCAACTACGGTTTTCAGTTCCTGTCGTTCCCGTTTATGGTAGATTCCAACAAGGTGTACAACAATGTTTCAGCACTGAGTACGCAAACAGCTTTTAGAAATCGTATTCTCGAATGGAGTAACAAGGAACACGATACAACAGCGATTCCTGCACCGGCAAAATTTAAGAATATTGCTTACAAACAAGATCCGGGTTTCGAGGATTTTAAAAACTTCAAACTAAACCTGAAACCTGATTCAAAAGTCTTTACAGATTTACCTGAATTCAAAGCCATTCCGCTGGATAAAATAGGTTTGTTTATCGACGAATACCGCACTAAGCTCCCCACCGACAAGGAAATTAAACGTTTTGAAACCATGCCGGCAAAAGATGGTACCGGGACGGAGATATTGGACAGGAATTGATTGGGGATTATTTTCAATTTTCAACCATATAACACCTTAATTGAAACAAATTTCCTATCATTTGAAACAATAAGCCCGTCAGTAAACTAAACTAAAAACTAACTTTGAACCCACTAATGAATACTCCAACTGCAAAACCGGAGTTGTTATCTTAAAACAATAACTTATAAAGATAAAATTATGAAAAAAAGAAATTTATTGATTCTGGCTTTGGCGCTATCGGGTGTTTTTTCAGCACGAATGCTAGCAGTTAAACCAAATAGTTTATTCACGGATAATGCAGTTTTTCAGCGTGGGGTGGAAGTTCCGGTTTGGGGAACAGGTGACAACGATGAGAAAGTAAGTCTGGAGTTTAACGGACAAAAGCTTGAAACCACCGCGAAGGACGGGAAATGGATGCTGAAACTGAAACCAATGAAGGAAAACAGCACAGCACAGAATATGGTGATTACCGGAAAAAATACAGTGATTGTAAAAAATATTCTGATTGGTGAAGTGTGGTTGTGCAGCGGTCAGAGCAATATGGCTTTCCCCCTGCGTGCTACGAAAGCCCTTGGCAATTACCCGAAAATAAAGGATGTGTTGCGCGATGCTCAGAATTATCCGCTCATTCGTCAGTTTAAAGTGCCCTTGATTAAAAATACAGACATTCCTGCCAAAGTAAATGACACAAAAGGGAAATGGTCGGTGTGCGACAGCCTGACTTCCAGAGATTTCTCAGCGGTGGCTTATTTTATGGCAGTTGATTTATTCAAGAAATTAAATGTTCCAATCGGAATTGTCAATTCATCGTATGGCGGTACAGCCATTGAAAACTGGATAAGCAAAGAAAATCTTGA
>JBAWXD010000126.1:0-10861 GCA_037144275.1 Paludibacter sp.
GAAAATTGAGCAAAGCTACTTATTACCGTTAAATTAGACAAAAGAAGTGTTAAGAGAAAAATCTTGATTTTCATAAGCAATTCAATGTAATTAACAAAAAAGAAAAACAGCGATTAAAAATTTGATCAATTATGTTTTAATATAGCTTCACCGCGTTTTGTTGAAACTTCAATTCCTATATTTTTCAAAAATTGTGAAGGAAGTTCTCCACCGGCAAAAATATATACCATATCGTTCTCCCATTTCAATATCTCGTCCGATTCATTGGCATTATAGCTAATAAATCCTTCATTTATAGAGACCAAATTGGTATTGAATTGAACATCAATCAACCCACTTTGCATTGCTGCATTTATTTTATCCGCATTTTTCTTTTTTATGCGGTTGAAAACACTTTTTCTATACGAAAGAATTACCTTATTTCTACCTGCCAAAAGAAGGGCAGATTCAACGGCAGAATCACCACCACCAACAACTAATATCTTCTTGTCACTAATAACTTCCGGTTCGAGTAAGCGATACGCCACTTTTTCTGATTCTTCTCCGGGAACATTTAATTTCTTAGGTGTTCCACGGCGTCCAATTGCGAGCAAAACTTTTTTGGAAGTATATGTTTCACCTAAACTTGTGGTTATGTAAAATATATTATCAACATTCTTTATTTCTTCAACTTTTGAATTTTCTCTAATTTCTATATTATGTTTCGATATGACAGAGTTCCATAAATCAAGCAATTCACTCTTCGATGTCTCTCTCAGTTTCACTTTCCCATACAATGGTAAATCCATTGGTGAGGTCATAATCACTTTGCTTCGGGGAAAGGTTGAAATTGTACCTCCCAATGTTCCCTGTTCCAAGGTGAGAACACTTAAATTAAATTTCTTAGCGGCTAATGTTGCCGAAATTCCAGCAGGACCTGAACCCACAACAATCAAATCGTAAGTCGCCTTTGGGTCTTTTACAAATGACTTTGCAATGTATTCAACAGCTTCAAATCCCTGAGTAACAGCGTTTTTTATAAGCCCCATCCCACCCAATTCACCAGCGATGAAAATGCCTTTTACATTGCTTTCGAAATTTACACTTAAGTGAGGAATATCCACACCTCTTTTTTCAGTTCCAATCCACAAAGATATTGCCTCTAAAGGACAAGCACGGAAACAAGCTCCATGACCTATACAATGTGATGCATTGATTATAGTCGAACTTCCATTTTTAAGACCCAAAATGTCTTTTTCTGGGCAAGCATCTACACATGCACCACTTCCGATGCATCTGTTTGGATCAATTACCGGATATAACGAAACCGGTTCATGCAAACCATCTTCTTTAGCTTGTGAGATTTTGACATCTACAATTTTGGATTCACGACGCTGCCTCCAAATATAGATAACTAAAACTAATACAATGATCAATGCGGTGAAACCGTAAATTGCTATTTGTTCGATTTGTAGTTCCATTATTTAAACAGAATCCATGAATAACCAAGATATAAAGCTAAGGCAACATGGATAACCATGATTATCAGCATAATAATTGCAAATGGTAAATGCAAAACATGCCAATGATTGAACAGTTTATGCATCATATCCAATCTTTGAATCCGTTTCTCAAGAATATTCTCTTTTCGGATTAGATATCTTACTTTACGAAACTCTTTATGAGGCACTTTTGCTTCAATAAGTTTCATTCTAATTTCGGAAAATCTACTTGTTTTCACTTCTGAAAACCGAATACCATATTTTTCATAAAGTTTATCGTCAAGTTCGGATTTCAAATCCTGAATTTCTAGAACACTTAATTCACGACCCTCAATGGAACGTGGAATTTGAATGTATATAAATCGACCAATAACTCCACTTAAAAATACAATTACAAGACTCCATAACCCAATTGAGACTACCCCCCCAAATTTAAAAGTGGTGTGAAACAAAACCATAATAAATCCGAGCGTACAAATGAAAATATGCCATTCGAGCCAGTGTTTAAGTAATCCAACCCGTGCGAAAATCTTCATTCGTTTTCGGACCATATATCCAAACAACCCAAAAACTATAAATAAAGTACCAATTATTCCCAGCCCATGACCAATAAAACCCGTAGGTTTTAGTAAGTTGTAAAGTGGGTGTTCGAGCCTCAATGTTCCTTCAACAGGTAATTTATAAAACGAGAACCCGAAATAAACCAGTGTGAAAAAAGTAACTAAAATTATTATAACATATAATACTAATGATACTTTGTGTGAAAATCCTTTTATCATCTTGTTTTTCAGTAATTTATAAAATTGTTTCAGGTCTGATTTTAGTCCTAAAACTTGAAAGAATTTATAGTTCACATATCAAAGTTAATAAATTTGTAAGTATTACAAACAATAAACAGTGAAAATCATCCTAATATAGAAATATTCTAAATTGTAAAGAGGCAAATTTGTAGTATTCCTAATTCCTATTTCTGTATTTTTTCTCGGAATAAAATGCTAAAAGTATTAATGACAGTATGGAAAAAATAATAATATAAGCAATAACAGGAATTGCAGGAGGTGATCCCTGACCATATGAATGCATTCCCGACAGATAATAGTTTACACCGAGGAAAGTCATGATAACACTGCTGAAACCAAGAACTGAAACTGTATTAAAAATCAGAAGATTATTTGTTTTTGGAATTTTACGCAAATGTAGAATAGCTGAATATAACAAAACGCTTACCAATGCCCAGGTTTCCTTAGAATCCCAACCCCAGTACCGACCCCAGGATTCATTTGCCCAAACACCGCCCAAAAATGTACCTACAGTGAGCATAAACAATCCGATAGTCAGTGCCAGCTCTATTATATAACTGAATTCCTGTATGTTTTCATTCAGTTTCAATGCGTTCTTTTTATTACGTAAAATCATCAGACACAAATTGAACATGGCCAGTAAGGCAGCCATGGCAAAAAATCCATAACTTGAAGTGATAACTGCGACATGGATAACCAACCAATATGATTTTAGTACCGGAACTAAATTAGTAATTTCAGGATTCATCCAACTCATTCCAGCAACTGATAAGGCAATTGCAGCCAACAATGATGTAATAGCCAATGTAATAGGAGATCGCTGAGCAAAAACTAATCCCGACAATGCAGTTCCCCAACCTACAAAAATCATAGCTTCGTAGCCGTTACTCCAGGGCGCATGACCAGAAATATACCAGCGCAATGCAAGTCCAGCTGTATATATGACAAACATTAATCCAAGCGGATATATACTTTTATCAAGCAATTTATCAATTTTTGCATTGAATTTCAAGATATTGAAAAGATGTAACACTATTAGGATAATGCCAATTAGTGCATACAAAATAGCCAGTGTAAGGAAAATACTCAGATTATTGTACATCACTTCCATTTTCACTTTTGTTTTGCTTGGGAGTTGCATGCCGCCATTGAGTAGCTGATAATTTTTCAGACAAAGCAAGGCACTGTTAGCGTTGCTCCAGTTGTCAGTTTCGTAGCCTTCCTGAACTGTTGAAAGATACGCACTAAGCATTTTCTCAGGCTCATTAACTCCGGCCGAAGTCATTGCGGTAGCCATACTGCCCATCATTCCGGCAGGTGCACTATTCATATTATCAATAGGGGATGGAACTGTTGAATCAGTACTCATAGAACTACCCATGGATTCATCAATCTTTCCGGCTTTCCCTGTTTTACCGGTCACCGGACATTTATCGCCCGAACTGCCTGGCATGGGTTGGCTCATATTATTGCTTTCAGCAGGCTTATCGGTCTTGCCGGTTTTACCACTCTGAGGACAAACTGCTCCAGCGCTTAAATTATCCATAGTTAGTTCGGGACTTGCTTTGGAACTAAAATTGATTACAGCTGTCCATTTTTCGCTATCATGTCCTGCAACAGGGAAAATAGTAAGCAAGTTTCCATTGAAAATACTGTTCAGAATGTTTAATCGTTCATCCACATTAATCAGTTCCTTTTCATACTGATTTCGTTGGGATGGATCTTTTTGATAAATTGTATTTACTTTTTCGGCTAATTTATAGGTACCACCATGCTTCAGGTCAACCAATTGGCTGAATGATACATAATCATTTACTGATCCAAGTTCTTTAGCCAATCCTTCATGTGCCACCTTAATAATCGGTTCATTTTGCCAATGCGACGGATTAACCGACATGCTGGTAAAGACTTCGAGTGCTGATTCACCCTTATAGCTTGTTTTCTTGCTGATTTTACGAAAAACATCAGAAGCATAAGTGCTGATTGGTTCAATACGTCCCTGAGCTTCGTCCTGAATAAGCAGGCTGCTCAGCGCAGTAAAATGTTCTTTCTTAGTGTTATTATTATCTAGCGCAAACATCGACGCAGAACTTAACAGCAATACAACAAGCAATAGCGATTTAGCTACTTTTCGTGTATCCTGAATGTTTTTGCTCAAGCGGATTACTGTATGAAAACGGCTATTTTTATTAAATAAGGTCAGAATCATACCAATCAACATAAAGAAATAGCCTACATAAGTAACCAAGGTTCCCCAATAATCGTGGTTTACCGATAGAATAGTTCCTTTCTCGTCCTGATCGTATGATGACTGGAAGAAACGATAGCCACGATAATTCAGAATATTATTCATATAAATACGGAAAGGTTTTATCATTTTCATTTCGGGGTCATTCACTGTAATTTCACTGGCGTAAGACGAAGGACTGTTTGAACCAGGATAACGGTCGAGTTGGAATTCGCTTAGAGTAATGCTGAATGGAAGTTTCTGTGGCAAATTTCCATAACTTATACTCACTTTCACATCGTTTATCAGACAAGTACCCGGTTCAGATGCGTCTGTCTCGGAAGTCATTACATTGATGTGCTTGGAGGTATTTCCTTCGTTCACATTGAAAACAATGGCAGTTTTTCCTTTCATCATCACACCCATTTTGTTCGACTCCGGATTATATTGAGTCAGACTCTTTTTGGCGTGTTGATAGTACTTTTTCAACACAAAAACCACCTGATTGGTTTTGAAAATTGTTTTTTCCTGTGCAGGTAGAAGTGTTCCGGGTGCAATAGTGCTTTCTCCGGTCTCCATCATTCCCATACGTGCTAAAGGAGCATTACTTTTCATAAACAGATTATCGCCATCGATACTGAAATTTATATCTGCTTTTCCGGTAGTATCACCGAATGAAAAACACTCTCCACCATATTCATAACTTTCGCCGGCCATAAGTGTCAGTTCCATGCCCTGACTATTTTGATTCATAACGAACAAATCGAAAGCGGGCTCGCCTTTGGGGTCTTCCTCGATTGTTTCAATGGCATTTGGCATCAATAGTACATTCTGAACACTAATAGTTTTGTCGCCAACCTTAATTGTTTTCGAAAAATCATTCGATTCGGTTTCGGAAAACCTGAAATCGGTGGTACTTTCTTCTTTATGGCCATTATATTCAGCCATTATCTTCACCGAACTTTTTTCAGAAGAGATTTCGTTGCTTGTTTCACCCTGACGCAAATGCATAATGCCTTCCGAACCAAAATAACGGGTAATTCCGGCACCGATAAGGATAACAATAAATGACAAGTGAAATAGCAACACGCTGAATTTCTTCATGTTCGTCATTTTAAATCGTATCACACTGCCAATGAGATTCACAATTAGCAATGATAGAAGTAATTCGAACCATTTGGCGTTATAAACCAGTTCATGGGCATAAGGCGTTCCGGAATTGTTTTCAGCAAAGGTTGCATAGCCGATAGCTACACCGAAAATAAGCAAAAGAATCACCGAAGTGACCATCGAGAAGAGAATATCAGTTAGTTTTTTCATGATTTAGTTTGTTATTACAAAATTAGGTGCTTGATTTACGCATTACTATAATTTTCGTACGTATTTTAGATATTTTTATTCGGATTGATAAGAAAAGTATTATTTATTGATCGTTTTTTAAGCATTTTATAATTATTAAGTCGCAAAGATATTTTAATTTTAGTATTATTTATCTATCAAAAATGTTATTTATTGCCATTTGTACCCGATTAATGAACCTGTAAGTGAAAAAAGTGTTTTATATTTGTTCGATAAAAAAAATTATAAACAATGAAACATACCATTTTAGGAGCAGGCGGTTCCATTGGGAATGCCCTCACGTACCAACTTTTAAAATCGAATGAATCAGTTAGATTAGTTTCGAGAAGTGCTTATTCCATTTCAGGTGCCGAGTCATTCAAAGCAGATATTAGTTCATATCAGCAAACACTGGATAGCATAAAAGGATCAGATATTGTTTATCTTTGTGCAGGTTTGGCTTACGACCGCAAAGTATGGGCTGAATTGTGGCCTAAAATAATGCAGAATGCCATCGATTCCTGCAAAGCAAGTAATGCCAAGCTTATTTTCTTCGACAATGTATATATGTATGGCAAAGTGGAAGGGAAAATGACCGAATACACGCCTTACAAGCCCTGCAGTGCCAAGGGTGAAATTCGCGCCAAAACAGCAACTATGCTTGAGGACGAGATAAAACACAATAACATTCAGGCATTAATTGCCCGTGCTGCAGATTTGTATGGACCTTATATCACCCAAAATAGTGTACCTTATTTTATGGTGATTGATAAATTGTTGAACGGAAAAAGTCCTCAGTGTCTGATAACTGACAAGACCTTCCATTCGTATTCTTATACGCTCGATTGTGCCAAAGGCCTTGACTTACTCTGGAAAGATGATAACAATTATCAGCAAATCTGGCATTTGCCAACTAATAATCCTGGAATTACCAGTAAAAAGTTTATAGAAATTGCGGCTGATGAATTTGCGGTTGAACCTAAATACTCTGTTCTCAAAAAATGGATGATTCAACTGGCAGGGCTGTTTGATAAAACCATTTATGAAACCAATGAAATGGCTTACCAGATTGAAAACGATTATTATTTCGATTCTTCCAAATTCAATGATGCTTTTAATTTTGTGCCAACCTCGTATGAACAGGGAATTAAAGAAACAATAGCGTTTTACAAGAAATAAATTGAAGAACACAAATGTTTGAACTTTTCAAAAACATAGATAGTAAGAATTATAAACCCAACTATGGTGGTTTAGAAATATTTAAGTTCATTGGACCCGGTCTTTTGGTAACCGTTGGCTTTATCGATCCGGGTAATTGGGCTTCAAACCTAGCTGCAGGTGCTGAATATGGTTACTCACTTTTGTGGATGGTTACTTTGTCTACGATCATGCTTATTGTGTTACAGCACAACGTAGCACATCTTGGAATTGCCAGTGGTCTGTGTCTTTCCGAAGCTACTACTCTTCATCTCAAACCCCGTTTCTCGAAATTTCTACTTACATCAGCCATGTTGGCATCCATTTCTACCTCGCTGGCCGAAATTTTGGGAGGCGCTATTGCTTTGGAAATGCTTTTTCATATACCGGTCCGTGCAGGTGCGCTGCTAGTCACTATTTTTGTAATGATAATGCTGTACACTAACTCCTACAAAATTATGGAGAAATGGATTATTGCTTTTGTTTCAGTTATCGGACTTTCATTTTTGTATGAGCTTTCGCTGGTAAATATTGACTGGAATAGTGCTATAACCGGTTGGGTAACCCCTTCGTTTCCAAAAGGTTCTATGTTGATAATTATGAGTGTATTGGGCGCAGTAGTTATGCCGCACAACCTGTTTCTTCATTCCGAAATTATTCAGAGTCGCCAATGGAATTTGCAGGATGAAGTTGTGATTAAGAAACAGTTACGTTACGAATTTTTAGATACGCTCGTATCTATGCTGATTGGTTGGGCAATAAACAGTGCCATGATTTTACTGGCTGCTGCCACTTTTTTCAAAACAAAAACAGCGGTTAATGAACTGCAACAGGCAAATCATTTGCTCACTCCACTCTTGGGGAGCAATGCGGCTATTGTTTTTGCCGTGGCGTTATTATTTTCGGGCATTGCCTCCACCACCACTTCGGGCATGGCTGCAGGAAGTATTTTTGCCGGAATGTATAATGAACCTTACGACATCAAAGATAATCACTCCCGAATGGGAGTGGCTATTTCGTTACTAGTTGGATATGCTATAATTTTGCTGATAAACAATCCATTTCAAGGACTGATCATATCGCAGATGATTTTGAGCCTGCAGTTGCCATTTACTATTTTTCTACAGGTGTACCTGACCTCCTCCCAAAAAATAATGGGAAAATACAAAAATACTTTATTCTCAAAAATTTTACTTTATTCTATGGGAATTCTTGTTTCCATTTTGAATATCGCACTTCTTGTGAGTTTATTTTAGTCCTCTATTGCCTCAATACCAAGATTTTTCATTTGCTCAATATGGTCTTTCATAGTTTTGAGAACTTCAGGAGTATGACCTTTCCAATTGCTAAGCTCCCCCTTGACACGAAGCGGATCTCGGGTACGGTATGACTTAGTTGGATTGCCCGGGAATTTCTTGTCCGTTAAATTGGGGTCATCTTCAAATGTACCTGTTGGATCAACCATGTATATTCTACCGGGTTCTTCGCCTAGTGCAAGCTCTGCTCCCCATACAGCAGCATCCAGTGTGCCAGTAAAATACACATAGGCTGCTTCCTTCCGTTTACCATAGTTTGAATTAAAGCCCGGTTTAATCAAATCACCCGGCTGAAAGTTAGCTTTTGTACCATGAAAAAACAACTGTAAACTAATTTCAATGCTTGACACCATCGAATTATTGTTAGTAATATTATTGTTCTAAGTTAGTTTGTTATTTGGAAATGCTATTTTGTGTTTGCCAGCCAATTCAGTCAACTGACTCGTGTATAAACTAAACTTATCCAAAGTTAAAAACTTCGGATAAGTTGAAAATCAACTAAAATTAAAGTTTAGCTGTGTTTTATAAAGAGAAAAATCAAGTTTTAGGCAATTTATTGTGCGGGACTTAATTCGGCAGTAGCAATAAGCGTAACTTCGTCACCAACCATAGCTGCAGGGAACTTACTACCGATACCATAATCAGATCTTTTTAGAAGTCCATTAATCGTAAACACGGCTATATCCTTTTTATTCATTGGGTTTTGAACTTTTCCTTCGAAAATAAGGTCAAGTTCAACTGTTTTTGTAACTCCGTGCATAGTGAGGTTACCAAGTAATTTATACAAATTTCCAGTACTTTTTTTTAGCGAAGTACTTTTGAAATTCAGTGTTGGGAATTCTTTTGCATCAAAAAAATCTGCACTTTTTAAATGTGTGTCACGTTGTTCCTGATCGGTGTTGATACTTGCTATCTGTGCACTAACTTCTATTTTAGCATCGCTGTAATCTGCTTTTGTTGTAACAGCTTTAATTTCAAACTGTTTGAAATTTCCTGAAACTGTTGAAATCATCAAATGCTTAATCGTAAATCCTAAATGGGAATGTGCAGGGTCAGTAACCCATGTTTGAGCCATGGCAGATAATGTAAGTAAGATAAGTGCCAGTGAAAGACTAATTTTTTTCATACCTTTGAATTTTAATGAGATGTTTTGAATTATTATTTTACTAAATAGAACGACTAAAGTGTTTTATTGTTCAAATTCCTATGTCGACTAAATATTTAACCCGTAAAATTGTATGCTAAAGTATTGATGGCAAAAAAATAAGGATGAAAACTCATCCTTATTTTTGATCAGTCAATTCATAATTTTATTAAAGTGAATTATCATATTTCATACTGTCCTTCTGTTTTTTGTCAGAACTTCCGAAATTATATGTAAATCCAAGATAAACGGTTTGCGAACTGCGTCGGCGTATTTCAGTACGGATTAATTGAGCAGTGCTGATTTCATATTGACCCCGCATACTGTTGAATATATCCGAAACAGTGAGAATAATAGCTGCTTTCTTTTTGAACAAATCTTGTTTAAGTCCACTGTTTAATACAAATGAAGGCAAGCGTTTACCCTGTGGTGTGAGTGTTTCAGCGGTGTAATTCGAAGTAAATTGCCAAATTGTTGACTTAGTCAGATTCAAACTTACATTAGCATTTGCCGACCAGGCCAGTATTGATTTTGGAGTACTGTAACCAAGTAAGGTGGCATCAATCGTATTGTAAAAGGCATTGGTGGCCAAGTTGAAAGTTATAAATTTTCCAATTCCCGAAGCCAGAATTAGTTCCAATCCAGCTGACTGACTGCGATCTAGATTTTGAAGGGTGGTTTTGAAAAAATTGTTTCCCAAATCTTGAATTCGACTTGTAATCAGATTAAAGGAATTGCGATAATAAATGGTTGATATAAAAGTAGTAATGTCTTTTTTAAATTGATAACCAAGTTCAAATGAATGGGTATCCTCAGGCATTAAATATGGATTACCAGCCCGGACATTATGTAAATCCTGAAATTCGGGAAAGGGATTTAATTCTTCGTCTTCAGGCCGGCGAATGCGATGACTGTAATTCAATTGCAATTCATGCATGTCGGACAATTTGTAGGATAAATGGACAGTTGGATAAATTCGGGTATATGGAATTACGATTGTTGAATCGAGAGTTACCAAATTTGCTCTGGTATAGGTTTGCTCGCCCCGAATTCCAACTAAAAAACCAAAATTTCCAATTTCCTGTTCATAAGTGGCATACAATACATGAGTGGTTTCGGTACGAGTGAAATGATTACTTCGCCCAATATCGTTGTTCCATGAATTACTTGTTCCGGTTATGAGTGTGTCGCGCATTAAATTCAAGTCATTGTTTATATTTTGAAAAATATATCCGGCTTCAAATTTCTGCTTCTCAGATATCGGTAGTGCATATTCAATTGAGAATTCTGTGTCGGTACAAAAATGCTTGTATAGCATATTGTCTTTCGAAATATAGACTGATGGAATCTGATAGCTA
>JBAWXD010000127.1:0-10818 GCA_037144275.1 Paludibacter sp.
ATACACATTAATTAAACTTATCAACCCATTAATTTAAGATGTATTTTATTTATTCAAAATATTCTATGACTTAATTATAAAAAAACACATTTGAAGCTACTACTTGATTAGTAAAACCAGGTCCGCTCCACTCAAAATTAAGCATCGTTTTATTTGAATTCTGATTATTATAGAGTCTAAAAGGATGCATACCGGCTTTCAACATAATGGTACCAGATCGTTTGTTTCCAGCTTGATATCCAAAATCTTCATCTATAACCAAACAATCATGAATACGTAATAAGGCTTTAGAACCGACATTCAGTGTAAAAGTATATTCGCCATCAGCAGGAATATTAATATATCCTGTAAAATATAAAACCTTATGATTTTTATCGGAGTCAGCATCTATAGTTGGCTTTTCAGTAATGCCGCTTTTGGTTGGTGTCATCGCACTCACATCTGGAACCCAAAGGAAATCCCCATAAAAAGCACTCCATTTAACTCCACGAACAGGGTTTGAAACATCAACCGCCGCTACAAGATCGTTGTCATATGGGCGTGGGGCAGATTTATCCGGACGACGTGACTGAAGTACTTTATCTTTCATTTGTTGTTGTACGGATGTCATTTCGGGTTTCAATGACAAGTCTGTACTTTCTTGCGGATCTTTCTTTACATTATAAATTTCAAAATTATCATTTTGTGATTGAATATCATAACGTACACCTATAGTATCACCCAGTCGAATCATTTGCATCTGATTCCGTTTTCGTCCTTGATGAGCAAGCGAAAAGTCGGTGTATACAGGTGTCAAGCCTTTCACAAAATATTCAACGTAAACAAGTCCTTCTTTTTGTTTTTCTTTACCGGTTAAAGAAGGCAATAAAGACACCCCATCTGAAATGGCAGGGGAAGGAATTCCGGCTATTTCAGCAAATGTTGCCATCCAATCATAAGATATACTGGGTGTTTCTATAATTTTACCCGCAGGAATTTTATCAGGCCAGCGAACTAAAACCGGAACCCTGACACCGCCTTCCCAACAATCGCGTTTAATTCCATCAAATGGTCCATAGCTTTTGAAAAAACTTGGGTTGTTTTTTTCGGGTAAATACGATTCATCCGAAGGCCCATTATCAGAAGTAAAAACAACCAGGGTGTTATTATCTATTTTCAAATCTTTTAGCAATTTGATAAGGTCTGCAACTGCATCATCTATCCTGCGGGTATCGGTAGCATACCTTTTGTAAACATTCGGCCATGGGACTTCAGGAGTTGCCGGATTTTTATCGTCATCATACGTTGCATTTGCATACTCAGGATGTATCCATGAATCAACTTCACCCGAGGCCGTGTTAATCATGTGACCGGGTTTGCCGATCCATTGCAATCCGCCTTTTAATCCACCACCGGCAGGATAAGCTTGTGTTGGTAGTTCTAGAACGGCATGGGGAGTATCGTAAGCCAAATATACAAAGAATGGTTTTTTCTGATCTTTTCCGTGTTCATGCTCAATAATATATTGCTTTGCAGAAGCAGTCCATAAATCTCCTGTGTAGCATTTATCTAACCCATCTGCTACATTTGTATAATTTTCATAAACTTCTTTTGAACCTTTTGAATAAATTCCCTCCTTTGGGTAATGTTCATGTCCATCAACATGTCGTATATATCCGAAATAATAATCAAATCCACGTTTGAGAGGGTGTGCCGGCCAATCCGGAATATTATCAGTTTTACCTTGAAGTCCCCATTTTCCAAATGCAGCTGTTGAATACCCGGCAGCTTTTAAAACTGTAGCCAGTGTATGGTTATCTTCCAGGGCTTTGTCGAACTGATTATCACGCACGCCGGCATGTCCCTGACTACGTCCGGTTAAAAGTGAACCGCGAGAAGAAGCACTTACAGGTGCAGCACAATAATGGTCCCGAAGTTGAACTCCCTGTTTAGCAAACACATCAAGATTCGGGGTAAGAGCCCAAGGTTGACTTCTGTTATTTTCTTTAGCCAACAGATTTTGAAATAATATGCCGACATCTCCATATCCCATGTCATCGGTTAATATAAAAATAATATTGGGTTTAGATATGTAGGATTTCTGGGCAGTCGAAGTTCCTGTCAAACAGACTGCAGCGACAGTCAATGCGATAAACTGCGTATTCATTTTATTGAAAATATTATTCTTTCAGTTTTACTTTTTTTAATGGAGTGAGTTTTTTTTCACTCAAATATTGCACTTTTTCCAATACATTATGATCCATATAATCAAACACATTGCTAAAGTTGAACCTATATGCTAATTGATCTTTCATAAAAGCTGCATCGTTGAGTACCTGTAATTTTCGAGGTACTGAATTTGCTTTTCACATATCATCTTACTCCTTTTATATCTTTTATTTATAGTTAAATATTCTTGTATTCCACAAAAGCCTCAATGGCTTCGTAGGATGCCAAACCAAGGCTGTTATACAGATTCGCAGTGGTTTGATTTCTGTCTTCGGCACGTTGCCAGAATAGGCGTTCGTCATTTCCCAGGAATGGAGCACTTTCCATTTGCGACTGGTGTTTCAAGATAGCATTTCGTTTGCGTCTGAGTTGCTCCGGACTAATGGGTACTGCCATTTCAATGTGGTCAATCTCCCACTCCGCCCAGGCACCACGATACATCCAAATACGACAATCTTTCATCCATTCTTTTGCTTTTAATTCTTGAATAGCTGCCAGTGCGGCATCCAGACACACTTTGTGCGTTCCGTGTGGATCAGCTAAGTCACCTGCAACAAAGATTTGGTGAGGTTGCACTTCGTCCAACAGTGGAATGATTTTCAGAATATCCTTGTCTGTCAGTTTTCCTTTTTGTACTTTACCGGTTTCGTAGAACGGCAAATCGAGAAAATGAACGTTTTCGGGTTTTACATGCATATACCTGCAGGCAGAGCGGGCTTCTTCCCTGCGGATTTGTGCTTTTATATAGAGGACATCACTCGTATCAATGTCGCCGGGCTGTTTCTCTTCTTTTAGGAAATGAAGTATTTCAGTATGCTTTGCCCTGACTAGGTCATTTTCGGCATCGAAATGATCGACCACATTTAGCATGAACGAAATATAGCGTACTACTTCCTCATCGCCCACTGCAATATTACCCGAAGTCTGGTAAGCAACATGCACATCTTGGTGCTGCTCCACCAAACGTTGCAGTGTTCCACCCATCGAAATTACATCATCGTCGGGGTGCGGGCTGAATACCACTACCCGTTTGGGATAGGGATTTGCCCGTTCAGGGCGGTTGGTATCATCGGCATTGGGTTTACCTCCCGGCCAACCGGTGATGGTATGCTGCAAATCATTGAAGATTTTTATGTTCACGTTATACGCCGAACCATATTGTGCCAGAAGTTCATCCAATCCATGTTGGTTGTAATCCTTATTGGTAAGTTTCAGAATGGGTTTTTCCGTTTCATTGCAAAGCCATACAATGGCACGTCGGATAAGCTTATCAGTCCACTCGCAGGGACCGACTAACCAGGGGTGACTGATGCGGGTGAGTTGCTGGGCTGCATTCAGATCGATAGCAGCTATGGCATTTTTATGTAACTGCAAAAACGAAGCTGGCACATTATCATCCACCTTTCCTTCAATGACTTCCTTTAATACCCCTGATTTGTTTTCGCCCCATGCCAGCAGAATTAGTTGTTTGGCATTGAGCAGCGTTGACAAACCCATGGTGATAGCACTTGCAGGAACTTCTGCTATGGAACTGTAGTAGCGTTTCAGGTCGCGTTGCGATTCATTATCCAGGAGCATAAGGCGTGTCAGTGTACTGACTTGTGAGCCTGGTTCGTTGTAGGCAATATTGCCCACCATCCCTACGCTTACCAATACCAAATCAAGTCCTTCAAATTGTTCTATCAGTTCTTCGTAGTGTCGGCAGAATTCATATATATTGGAACGGTTTACCGTATTGTCTGGCGTGTAGAAATTCTCCATTCGGAAATCTACTTTTTCGAGCAGGTTGGTTCGAAGCAAGTTGGCATTAGTGTGTCGCTCTTTGTCGAACGCTGGAAAGAATTCGGTTACATTGAACACAATGACATCGCCAAAACTCAGCCCTTCGTTTTCGTGCAGTTTTACTAATTCGTCATACACTCCCATGGGTGAGAAACCACCCGAAAGTCCAAGTACACAGCGTTCTCCCTCTTTTTCTTTATCACGTATAAGAGTAGCTATGGTTTGGGCGATTGATGCTGCTCCTTCGTTTGCATCGGCAAAAATCTTTGTTCTCAGCTTTTCGTAACGGGTTTGTCGCAGACTCTCTATCATATCTCCCGAACGATAGTACCGCTCCGGTGTGCGTTCGAGGGTTATTTTTGAGCTTAGGTTGTATTGCATAATTTAATGTATTAATACGATGATTTGGTAATGTGAGATGAAAAAAATAAAATGATGAATAGATAAAAGACATTTAATCATCAAATTGACTTATTATCAAATCATTACTTCGTTTTTCAATTTCTTTAAAATACCGATACGTACCCACTTTTAATTCTGTAGTGGCGGGTTCATCACAAACAATAATGCCTTTGGGGTGAAGTTGTAAGGCGGTGATAGTCCACAAATGGTTTACAGAACCTTCCACAGCCTGTCGGAGGGCTTGTGCTTTGTTGTGACCATTTACAATAATCAGCACTTCGTTGGCATCCATCACCGTTCCAACGCCTACCGTAAGTGCAGTTTTGGGAACCTGATTTACATCGTTATTGAAGAAGCGCGAATTGGCAATAATGGTATCCTGTGTCAGGGTTTTTATCCGGGTGCGTGATTGCAAAGACGAACCCGGCTCATTGAAGGCAATGTGACCATCAGCTCCAATTCCACCCAAAAATAAATGAATTCCACCTACTGTTTTAATCTTATTCTCGTAGGCTACACATTCAGCTTCTAAATCTGGAGCATTACCGTTTAAGATATTTGCATTCTCGGGTAAAATATCGATATGTGCAAAGAAATTATCCCACATAAAACTGTAATAGCTTTGTAAGTGATTTTTGGGGATTCCCACATACTCGTCCATATTGAATGTAACCACGTGTCGGAAAGCAACTTTCCCCTCTTCATAAAGTCCAATCAATTTTTCATAAACGCCTAGTGGGGTTGAACCGGTGGGTAAGCCCAACACGAAGGGACGTTCGGGTGTTGGAGAAAACTGATTGATTTTTACGGCAATGTAGTCAGCCACCCAGGTGGAAATTCCTGAGTAATCGGGTTCAATAATTAAGCGCATAATTTTTGTTGTTTAATAATTGGCAATTTAGATGAAAGTAGTAATTTATTCGGGAGAATTATAAAGTCCAAATTCAGAAATTTGAGGACATGAACGTGCGCTGAGAATCCTAAATCTAATTTTTTTTGCTGTTACTTTTGAGAAGCAAAGAATTCGTTTATAGCCAATCGTTTTTCCTTCGGCTACTTTTTCCCAGTTCCCATTTTCAAAAATATCCAACGCAAAACTTTCAACCCGTTGTCCTTCTTGGATATTTTCTTGCAACAATATTCGATCAAAGATTTGTGGTGTATGAAATTTTAATTCTAATACAGCAGTTGTATCCTCTTTTTTTGTAGTCCAATAAGTTCGATTATTTCCATCTGTCAGCAACTTGAGAGATGTTTTACTGTCAGTCTGTTTTGATGAAAATCTAGCCAAAAGTGCTAAATTTTCCTTGAATGTATTGCTCATTCTTTCTTTGAAAAGCATCATAGTATTTATATCATTTTCATGAATGAGTCCACGTTTATCCGGCGGAATATTCAATAATAATGAGGCGTTCATCCCAATGGAGCTATAATAAATTTGCTCTAGCTTTTCGGGCGTTTTCACTTTGTCATCCTGATCTGCATGGTAGAACCATCCGGGACGAATGGAAGTGTCGACTTCCGACGGATACCATATCAATGCAGGGGAATTCAACAATAAATTGCGACTTCCCAAATCGGTTCCGGTTGCATCCTTTGGTATAAAAATACCTGTACCGGCTTTTTGTTGTGAATTTGCAGCAATTATTTTCTGAGAAGTAGCTGTAATGGGTATCACACTCCATTCAGGGTCACGCCCTTTACCGGCTTCATTACCACACCAACGTACATCGGGTCCCATAATAGCAATAACTGCATTAGGTTGTAACTTGCGAATCAATGCATAATTAGATTCCCAGTCATATTGCTGTACTTTTCCATTCGGTCCTTCTCCATTGGCACCATCGAACCACACTTCGAAAAGTTCACCGTAATTTGTGAGTAATTCGGTTAGCTGTGTTCTGAAAACTTCATTGTAGGCCGGAGTATCTCCATAGGTTTTATGATTCCGATCCCAAGGCGACAAATAAATGCCCATTTTAATGCCGGCACGTTTACAAGCATCTGCTACTTCACGAACCAAATCACCTTTTCCCTCACGCCACGGAGAACTTTTTACAGAATAATCAGTCGTCTTTGTTGGCCACAAACAAAATCCATCGTGATGTTTTGCGGTAAAAATTAAACCCTTCATCCCAGCCGCTTTTATGGTTTTTACCCATTGGTCGGCATTTAATTCTGTGGGATTAAAAATCGCAGGATCTGCAGTCCCATCACTCCATTCTTGTCCTAAGAAAGTATTAATGCCAAAATGTATAAATGCATAGTACTCCATTGATTGCCAAGCCAATTGCCGTTCAGAAGGACGTACGCTTATTGCAGCTTTCAGTATTTCTGTTGATGATGCATTTGGAGATAATCTTACATAATTTTGAGCATCTGAAAAAAATGAATAAAAACTAACAATACAAATGAGAATATAAGAATTTGATTTCATAAATGGGGTAATTTAAACTGATTTATATGTATTCAATAATATTGCTAACAATGGCTTTATTTTTTTTTATTTTAAGAGTATGAACTGGACAGGCTATTTTCACTTTTTTATTGGAGTTCTGTACTACCTGCAATTCCTATAGAAGATTCAGTAGTAGATTTGAACAAAATACGTAAATCGCACTCTTCTGATGTTTCTGTAAAAGTCACTTTTAGGTCACTTGTTTCAAAACTGCCTTTTTTACCAACCAATTTACCGTTCAACCAAACTTCGGCTTCTCCAGTCACTTTCTTAAACAAAATATTACCACCAGCTTGAGGAGATTTACCCGTTTTAAAAGTAGTACGAAGCACAAAATATTCATTTCCAGTCACCTTGGTCAATGTGCCGCTGCCAATTGGCTCCCAACTATTCATATCATTATTGGCAATAACAATATTTGGGTCGGGCCGGGTAAGAGATTTCGGAGAGATTCTCCAGTTATTCAAAATAATCTGCGGATATTCTATTGCAACAGAAGGTTCCAATTTAGCTGAGGTCACAGGAATCGTTAATTTTGCCGGTTTTAATCCCGGAGCAGAAGCTATTAACACAACTTCTCCATTCGTTTCGGCTGCCTGAATAATCACTTGTGCCAATCCATTAAATAAACTGCGTTCATTCCCTTTTTCGGCTTCATGGCAATTTGGATCACCATTGCCCAGTCCAATGATTTGTGCAGATCCAGAAATACTAAATGTAACTTTATTTTGTGCTGTTGGAATAGCACGTCCTTTTGCATCTAGCACTTCAACGGTAATGGGCATGGCATCCGTCCCATTCCCGGATAACGATTTTCTGTCGGGAGTCAGACGCAGTTGAACAGCTTTTCCGGTAGTGTTCACTTCGTTCTTGGCTACCATTTTTCCATTCGTAAACGCAAAAACTTCAAGTTTCCCCGGTTTATAAGCTACATTCCAACTGTTCATTTCGTACCTGTCAACCTTTTGACCACCAATTAATTTACCATTCAATTTCAACACCACACTGTCGGTATTGCTCATCACCATTACCTGAATTGGTTTTCCGATGGTATCGGTAGGCCAGTTCCAGTGTGGAGCAATATTTACAACTGACTTGTCGTCTATCCATTGCGCTTGATGAATAAAGTAAGCCGTTTTAGGGAAACCACATAAATCCATAATGCCAAAGAATGAACTTGTGGATGGCCATTGAAGAGGCGTTGGTTCGCCTCGGTAATCGAATCCTGTCCAGTAAAAACAACCGGCCATAAAAGGTCGTTCTGCTATTTGTTTCCATGCATTTCGATGAGTAGCACCCCAAGGGGCAGCTTCCGTGTCGTACGAAGACATGATATTCTTTGTTTTATCAGTTTTAAATTCACCCCGTGTCATAAACGCAGAACCATCTTCGGAACTGGTAAAAGGTTTTTCGGGATGTTCATTATGAAATTTATCATAATCGCGTATCTGGTAATTAGCTCCAACTAAATCAACTGCATTTGCAACATTCAGTGTTGAGAAAAAGCCACCGTTCATAGCTGCTGTTACCGGGCGGGTAGAATCAAGTCGTTTTACCACATCCGACATCCGGCGAACCATTTCATATCCGTTCGGTGTGGCTTGCATAGGTTCTTCGTTGAACACCGACCAGAGAATCACGCTGGGGCGATTACGGTCACGGCGAACCATCCATTCCAACTGACGGGTATATTCAGGCGAAGTATTGAAAATTCTGTTTTCATCGAACACCATCATGCCAATGCTATCGCATATATTTAAAAACTCTTTTGAAGGTGGATTGTGTGCACAACGATAAGCATTCACTCCCATTTCTTTCAATTTTCGAAGACGGAATTCCCAGATACCATCGGGTAAAGCCACACCGACACCGGCATGATCCTGATGGTTACAAACTCCTTTTATTTTAATATTTTTATCATTCAGGAAAAACCCTTTTTTACTATCAAAGCGGATGGTACGAATCCCACATTTTATAATCGATTGATCCTGAACGACCCCTTTTGTCTTAACAATTGTTTTTACAGTGTATAACACTGGTTTATCCAACTCCCAGAGTGTGGGATTGTCAACTTGCAAAGTCAGTCTGACTGGAATGTTCTGAAACACACCAACGGTTGCTGACTGTTTCCCGGAAACTATCAGTTTACCGGCAGCATCGAGTACACTCACTTCAATATCTGCATTTACAGGAGCCTCTGCGATATTATTCAGGGTTACTTCTACAGGGATGTCCCAGTTATTGTTATCTGTTTTTACAGGGTTAGCATACACACCATCGGTAATGATATGTAAAGGCGATCGTTTTACTAACCAACTATTTCGGTATATCCCTGCACCTTCATACCACCAGCCTTCCTGTGTATCGGCATCTACACGAACCGCAACGGTATTGATATTATCGCCATAATTAGCATACGGGGTAATATCGATATACATTGAAGTATATCCACAAAAATTTCTATGTAAAATTGTTCCATTTACCCAGATAGTAGCATAAGTAGCAATACCATCGAACTGCAATTCAATATGTTTGCCCTTATCTTCATCCAATAATTTAAACGTACGGCGATACCATCCAATTCCACGCTCACGGTAACCTTGTGCAATATTGACATTGGGGTTAAAACCTCCCTCTACAGCCCAATCGTGTGGTAGATTGAGTAATCTCCAGTCGCTATCATCATAGTTTGGAGCAGCGGCACCCCAACTTGTACCTGCTTTTGCATTATCATAAGACATCTCTTGACCTTTTATCTCAGGAAATGGAATATCACCTTTGTGAAAACGCCAACCTTTGTTTAAAGTTAATCTTTGATGTACAGACCCCGTTGGATTAACAATGGAGGGTTGTGCTAAAATAACATTGACAATAAAGATAAAAAGTAAAATAGAAATTGTTTTTTTCATGGTATTTCTTGAATTGTGAGATTAAAAAAAGTAATCTCAAGCAAGATTCGTTGCTTAAATTAAGGCTCTGAGATCCTTTTTACAACAAGTTCGTTGGGAAATAGAAATATTGATAAAACACTAATAATAAATAGTATACATCTCATACAAAACGACTAATTTAACAATACCTCATCAAATGCCATGCGATTTTTTTGTCCGCTACGTTGCATATCAGGAGGACAAACCCCCGGTTTCTTTGCATTGATTTTCATGTATTTGAACGTTTGTTCTCCCATGTCAAATTGTTCAGTAAAACGGAACATTCCATTCTGAAAACGTTGTTTTTCATTGTATGTTTTTGTCAACACAGGCCTAAAGTTTTGTTTATCATTAGAAACTGAAAATACAATTTCGCTAGGTAAATGAACTCCTATACCCACATTATTCAGCATTCCCAAACCAATTTTTGAACAAGTAATGGCTTCTGGGAGCTCAATAATACATTCGAAATCAGTATCATATAAATCAATCCATTCGCCATCGGTCAGTTTTTCGGATGCCCGAATACCATTGATTAATTCATAAGCATTTGAATTCTCTGAACTTATGTTTGCACCAATAGCTTTGTCTTTAATAATGTTTAGCGGTAATATCTCGCCCACCGCAACTCCATTTAAAAAAGTTCTAGCGCGAATATTGGTTCCGGGTTCCACAATTAAAGCACTATTGTAAAGTGTTGATTGATTGTTAGATTCAGTCTCATTTGTTGTATAACGAATTTCCAAATCGGGCCGGATAGAACTTAATTCTACTCTGAGTTTTCCGTTGACTGGTCTCACTTTGTGTTCAATATTGAACATTGACTTTGCAAAATTAATTCCAGTAAATTCATAAACAGGCAATACTTTGTCAGTTCGAGCGATAAAATCCGACCAATTTTTATTTTCAGGTTGTGTCCAGGCCGATTCAGCAAAAGCTGCCAATCGGGGGAAAATCAAATAATATGCATCCTGAGGAGATTTTACAAATTCAGTCCACAAGCATGATTCAATCCCAAGCATGTTTTTAGAAACGGAG